>JAITBC010000279.1 GCA_031283785.1 Tannerella sp.
TTGCTTCAATGTGGGTGCGGCTTATTCTTGTGAGCCGCTGCCCTAAATTAACGGCAGGAATTTTGCCCGCTCGTATCAGGCGGCGAATAGTGTCTTTTGAAATGCCGAACAAAACAACTGCCTCCGCAATGGAAATGTAGGGGCGTGTTTGAATTTCGGCAATGGCAGCAACATTTTTCTGTAATATTTGCTGCTTGCGTTCTTCTTCTAATGCCTGCTTTTTGCGATTACGCAAAGAGGCATTATTGCAGGTTTCACTGCAAAAGCGAGTGTTAAATGTTCTTGCTTCAAAGGCTTTTCCGCAATGCTCGCACACTTTCGGTATTTTCAATTTGCTTACTCCCATATATCGTTTTTTTACGCTAAATAAATACTAATAAGATATTGTAAGATTGTATAAGGCGCACTTTCTAATCAAATAACGATCGATACAAATATGGTACAAATATACAATAAAAAAACGATATACAAGGATAAAAATCAAGAAATATTTATAAACAAAAAAGGCATAACTTATTAGGTTACACCTTTTTATCTATTTTTGATTACTGCTTGTTTGGAGGCGTTACTTCACTTCCTCAAAATCAATATCTGTTACATTATCGCCTTTGTTTTCACCTGAAGAAGCGCTTCCGGGATTAGGGCCGGACTGAGGGTCCGCATTGCTTGAGCCTGCATTTGCCTGTGCATTATACAAATCTTGGCTGGCCGCATGGAATATACTGTTCAACTCTGCCATTGATGTGTCTATGGCGGCAATATCCTGGGCTTTATGAGCGTCTTTCAATTTATTCAATGCGACTTCTATTTGCGATTTCTTATCGGCGGGCAGTTTGTCGCCCAAATCTTTGAGCTGTTTCTCTGTCTGGAAGATGGTGCTGTCGGCATGATTCAATTTATCAATGCGCTCTTTCTCCTTTTTGTCGATTTCGGCATTTGCTGCTGCTTCATCTTTCATTCTTTTCACTTCTTCTTCGCTCAAACCGCTGGAGGCTTCAATACGTATACTTTGCACTTTGCCGGTTCCCTTATCTTTGGCCGATACATTAAGTATACCGTTTGCATCGATATCAAATATAACTTCAATTTGAGGAATTCCGCGCATAGCTGCAGGTATTCCGTCCAAATGGAAACGACCGATCGATTTATTGTCGCGTGCCAAAGAACGTTCTCCCTGTAACACATGAATTTCAACCGAAGGCTGGTTATCAGCAGCCGTAGTAAAGATTTCCGATTTACGCGTAGGGATTGTGGTATTTGCGTCGATCAGGCGTGTCATCACACCACCCATCGTTTCGATACCCAGTGACAACGGCGTAACATCAAGCAGGACCACATCTTTCACATCTCCCGACAATACGCCTCCCTGAATAGCGGCTCCTATGGCGACAACTTCATCCGGATTAACGCCTTTGGACGGCGTTTTACCGAAGAATTTTTCAACCAATTGCTGTATTGCAGGAATACGTGTAGAACCGCCGACGAGTATCACTTCGTCAATTTCCGACGTTTTCAGGCCGGCATCGGTCAGTGCGGTCTTACAGGGTTCAAGACATGCATGAATAAGCTTGTCGGCCAGTTGTTCGAATTTAGCGCGCGTCAACGTACGTACCAGGTGTTTCGGTATACCGTCAACCGGCATAATATAAGGCAGGTTTATCTCCGTACCCGTAGAGCTTGACAGTTCTATCTTCGCCTTTTCGGCAGCTTCTTTCAATCGTTGAAGCGCCATCGGATCTCTGCGTAAATCAACGTTTTCGTCTTTCAGAAATTCTTCTGCCAGCCAGTCGATAATCACATGGTCGAAGTCATCGCCTCCCAGGTGCGTATCGCCGTTTGTAGACTTCACTTCAAAAACGCCGCCGCCAAGTTCAAGGATAGATATATCAAACGTACCGCCTCCAAGGTCGAATACGGCAATCTTCATATCCTTGTTTGATTTGTCAAGGCCATATGCCAGCGATGCAGCAGTCGGTTCGTTAACAATACGTCGTACGGTAAGTCCGGCAATCTCTCCGGCTTCTTTTGTTGCCTGACGTTGCGAATCGTTGAAATATGCAGGCACGGTAATAACAGCCTCCGTCACTTCATGTCCGAGATAATCTTCGGCAGTTTTCTTCATTTTCTGAAGCACCATAGCCGAAATTTCCTGCGGTGTATAAAGACGTCCGTCAATGTCTACACGCGGCGTGTTATTATCTCCGCGAACCACGCTGTACGGAATACGGGATATTTCTTTCTGCACATTATCATATCTTTCTCCCATAAAACGTTTGATTGAAAAAATCGTTTTTCTCGGGTTCGTAATAGCCTGACGTTTCGCAGGGTCTCCTACTTTACGTTCGCCACCATCCACAAAAGCGACAATAGAAGGAGTAGTGCGCTTCCCTTCGCTATTCGCTATAACAACCGGTTCGTTACCTTCAAGTACGGCAACACACGAATTGGTTGTCCCTAAGTCAATTCCAATAATTTTTCCCATAATTTCCATATTAATTGTTATCTATTTTTCTTCTATACAATTTCCCTTTTCAGAGAATTTGCGAAAATTACATCAAATAATGTGCCAAAAGAAAAACTATGCATAACAACCTGATTTGTCATAAAAAAATGACATTATGACATACAACGGAACAAATACCGGGACAACAAAAAAAACACAATGCCGCAAAACAAATGTCAGACAATTATTTTACGTATATCTTATCCGTATAAGAAGCAATTTTCAAGAAATATATTCCGGAAGACAAATCCGAGACATCGACTTTTAATCTTGTATTATTGACAACAACGGATTTTTTTTGCCTGCCGGAAGTATCAAACAGGAGAGCTGTCTTGCCGACAAGTTCTTCGGTGACCGTCAAATCAAAATACGATACCGCCGGATTTGGATATGCATTGATTACATCCGTTGACACATTTTTCGGTTTTCCCGTACCCAAATACGTATAAATACAATATGCGCTCATTGCACCACCGGCGCCTCGGTCATAATACTCACAACGAACAATATCCCCGTCGCCATCATACACGCATATGATTTTTCCATCGTATAGCCAACCGCCGACGGAAGCCGCATACGACATACAAACAACCTCGCCTGCATTTTTATTATACGTATAAACATACTTTCCCATGTCCGTCCATGATCCGTTATCCTTATTCCATGCCTGCAACAGTTCTTCCTGCTGATTACCGGCTTCCTCATATATATAACGTATGCGCGTTACGGGAATATCCCATGTCCCGGAAGTTTTATTTCGACCCGTTTTCACATATTCCGCCAAACGACCATTTCCGTCATAAACCCAGCTTCCTTTCATATCAGCATCTTCCGCCCAGGTTCCGGCATCATTTTTCCATTTGTAGCCGAGCGAATAAACCCTCTTTCCTTTATCATCATAATATGATTCCGTTTTTGACGGTTTCTCCCGGAAATTTAACACAAAAACGTCCGACACAACAGTCATCACTTTTTTTTCATACGAATAATCGTTTTTCGAAACATCTATCCACACACTGCTCTGCTTATTCCAGCGCTGGTTTTGTTCGGCGATTTTCCGTCCGTCCTCCCCGTAAACGAAATTTGTCCTGTCAAACGGCTGTCCATCCGCACGATAAAATGTCAGACAGGAAATCTCCTTTGGCGAAGAAAGGCCGTTATAGAGTCTAATGCTTGCAGGCTCCATATTCAACGGATTACGCACACTCTGAGCCTGAATACCGAAGGCAACCAACATCATTGCAACAAATAAAAAACTGATCTTACGTCTCATAACACAATTATTTTTAAGCATTTGTTATTTTAATTCCATTCATCATTTCCACGTATGGCAAGGCAAAGTTAGCGCTAAATTATCATATTACACACAATCCTCCGCGTTTTTTTCCGACAGAGTTTTAATGCGACGACAAAAGTCTTATAATAAGCATGTTACAGCAAAAACGGAAATCCAACGATACTAAATGCACTCCTTTTTTTGCTGTTTATATTAATTATTTATGTACATTTGCGCTGCTTTTGTAAAAAGAATGATATAACGAATGGTCTGGGAAAAGAAGAAAAAGAGAAAAAACTACGCAAATCGTTTTTCAGCTATTTTGTCCGTAGCCTTAATCGTTAATCTGGGTTTGTACCGGCTTCCGGATTCCATTTTCGGCTTAAAGATAAAAAAGGTTGATTTATTATCGGATATACGCAAACCCATTGAAGGCGACACGGATAATGTTCCGGTAATATTAACGGATGACGAAAACGCTTATTTGTCCGTTACATCCGGCAATCAGGACATAATGCCAACTGCAGATATACCTGTCAGTCCGGCAATACAGCCGTCTGTTCCGCCGGAAGCGCAGCCTCCTCTACTCTCACCCGGTTCTACGGACGAACAATCTCCCGGATCATCGGATCATCAGGCGACAAATGATACGGTAACGGATGTTTTTGACAGAGAAACGAATATCAATCAACAAAACACATCTTCAAACGCATCCGGCAACGACAATAACACAGATTACCTCTCCAACACACAGATAGAAGATTTTTCGCCCGATCATACCGGACTTAGCCGTTTTTTTTCGGCGCTTAACCGGGTGAATCATTTAGGGCGTCCCGTCCGCATCGCATTTCTGGGCGACTCCTTTATTGAGGGAGACATCCTCGTTGCCGATTTTCGAGCAAAAATGCAGGAGCGATTCGGCGGACGCGGAGTCGGTTTCATTCCTATAACATCAAATGTTGCACAATATCGTCCGACCATCAAACAAAGTGCCGACGGTTGGGAGACGTATTCCATCATAAAGAACCGGAACATAAAATACGTTCTTTCCGGCCTGATATTCGAACCAAAATCCAATAAAGCTTCCATACGTTTTCAAACGGTCGACATATATCCCGAACTGGAAGAAGTATCGTCCATCAAATTCATTTATTCAAATAACAAAAATACCGGCCTGCTTTTGAAAAGCGATACAGACACATCGTATCATGAACTGCCGCCGACGGAAAGCGTAACACAATACGAAATAAAGGGAAAATTCACGAAAGGAAGCATGCACTTCAGGAATATCGCCGGACTAAAAGCAATAGGCGTCGCTTTTGAAGATAATCGGGGGGTCGTTGTCGATAATTTTTCGCTTCGCGGTAACTCCGGAATCATCCTGTCGGAACTTGACGACGAAAGCTGTCGAGAATTGCAACGGATAAGGCCTTATGACCTTATTGTCATGCAGTACGGGCTGAATGTCGCCAGCGATTCGATACGCGGATACGGATGGTATCGTAACCGGATGGTTTCGGTAATTGAGCATATGCAATATTGTTTTCCGGGAGCCGATATCCTGATACTTGGCGTATCCGACCGCAGTCATAAAAATAACGGGGCTTACAGCACAATGCCTGCCGTACTGTCCCTTCTGCGAGCACAGCGCCAGACTGCCCGGGAAACGGAAGTCACATTCTGGAGCATCTTCGCAGCCATGGGCGGACGGAACAGTATGATTAAATATGTAAACTCAAACTGGGCAAGCAAAGACTATACACATCTGAGTTTCCGGGGAGGGAAAGAAATAGCCCGGGCTTTGTTTGATGCAATAATAACGGAAAAAGATTTTTATGACGACGATGAACGATTTGTGGAATAATAAAATCAGGTATTTAACGGTTGCGCCGGTATACCTTATTCTCATCATCATAAGTACGGGGACGGTAAAAGCGGCGAAAATAACGGGGACGCCTCCGAAGGCCGGAATATCCGATGTCGCCGGCATGTCCGCCGCCTTTACGGGTGCAGGAATACCCGACATATTCGGCACGAACGAAACGAACAAACTCCCTCCGCTGACGGACAGCATATACAGTTCACTGTCGTTCATTAACGATACTTTGTGCGTCATCAATGACCCGACAAATTCTCTGCGACCTTTCATCAACGGACTAAAAGAGTTGAGGACGGGCAAAGATACGATTATCAACATCATACACCTCGGCGATTCACATATCCAGGCCGGTTACCTGAGCGGACAAACGATGCGCATGCTGCAAACGTCGTTCGGTAACGCCGGACGCGGATGGATAGCGCCGTTTAAATTATCAAAAGCCAACGAGCCGACCGATTATTTTATATTATCCAATATACGGGAATGGACTGCCGGGCGTTGCGTACAGGCATCACCCAAATGTCCGTGGGGTATTGGCGGCATAGGGATACAGACGAGCGCACCGTCGATAAATTTCAACCTTATCATCGCACCTGACAACGGAGCGGGATACAGTTTCAACAAAGTATTACTGTATCGCGACCGTGACGCCATGCCGATGATCCCAATCCCGTTTTATTCCGATTCCATATCTGCCCTGTCATGGGGACATTGTCTTTACGAAGATATTGTTGTTGATACATTCATGACGGCAAACCTGTCGGACACCTTTAAACTTACCTGCACCGGACGGGAGGAGAGCGCCGGAAACGGGCCAAAGAAGAACCTGTATTACGGTTTTCAACTGATGAACGGTCATCCGGGCATATTATATCACTCCATCGGAGTGAACGGGGCCAGATTCACAGATTACACAAGCCGCAATTATGTCCGCCAGCTGGCGCTTCTCAAGCCGTCGCTTATCATCGTTTCACTGGGTACGAACGAAGCCTTCGGGCGTAATTTCAACAAAGAACAGTTCTGTTCGCAGATTGATGCCTTTATCCGGATCGTAAAAGAAGAACTGCCCGAAACGACCTTATTAATGACGACGCCTGCCGAATCATACAAACGGACATACAAAAACAAAAAAAGATATTATGTCCGCAATGATAATATTGCAAAAGTTACGGATGCCATGATCTCCTATACGAAAGAAAACGGAATCGCTTACTGGGATTTATTTTCGATAACGGGTGGCGATAATTCGTGCAAGAAATGGTTCGACGCCGGCATGTTCGGACGGGACCGTATACACTTCTCAAAAGTAGGATACGGCGAGCAGGGTATCCTGTTATATAAAGCGCTTATACGTTCCTGCATCAACTACGAAACGGAATTTCCATCCGCTGAAATAGCCGAAATGAGGATATCCGGCATGAACGACGCAATAACGAAGGAGGCACAAAATGTGGAATGATATCGCTGCATACTTTAACGAATTGTCATTCTATAAGTTCCTTGAATTATTCAAATATCAGCCCGAATCCCCGATGTTATTCAGCACCGGGTTGTTTCTGTTTCTGTTTACCGGGTTCTACATCATTTACAATTCGCTGCGCAACAGACCTTCAATACGCATCCTGTACGTCGTCCTTTTCTCATTGTATTTTTATTACAAGACGAGCGGATTATGGTTTATACTTCTGATTTTCACAGCAACATCCGATTTCCTCATCGGACATATGATCCCTAAGACGCAACGTCAAACCGGGAAAAAATTATGGATAACGCTGAGTATATGTATCAATCTCGGCATGTTGACATATTTCAAATACACTAATTTTCTGTATGAAACGGCCATCGGATTCTGGCATATGGTTGGCGGGGTGATGAATGAACCGATATTAAAAGAAATGACGTACAGACCGCTTGACATATTCCTTCCGGTAGGAATCTCTTTCTTCACATTCCAGTCATTAAGCTACACAATCGACATCTATCGCGGACAAATAAAACCTGTCGCAAAATGGACGGATTATCTGTTTTATGTGTCGTTTTTCCCCGGATTAGTAGCAGGGCCGATTGTCAGGGCAAAAGATTTCATCCCCCAGATATATAAAAAGCCCGTACTCCTCTACAATCGGATGGGGGAAGCATTATACCTGATAATCTGCGGGTTATTTAAAAAATGCATCATATCGGACTATATAAGCGTTAATTTTGTCGACCGTATTTTCGACGCACCGGCGCTTTATACGGGTGTTGAAAACCTGATAGGAGTTTACGGTTATGCACTCCAGATATACTGCGACTTCTCCGGCTATTCCGACATGGCAATCGGCATTGCACTGTTAGCCGGCTTCCGCTTCAACATCAATTTCGATTCGCCATACCAGTCGGCGAGCATTACCGAATTTTGGCGACGATGGCATATCTCTCTTTCAACATGGTTGCGCGATTATCTTTATATACCTCTGGGCGGTAACCGCAACGGCAAAATATGCACCTATATAAACCTTTTAATCACCATGCTGCTTGGCGGTTTATGGCATGGCGCCGCCCTTCGTTTCATACTGTGGGGCGCTATCCACGGAGTAGCGCTGGCCATACATAAGCTATTCATGACCCTGACGGGGCGTAAAGCGAGCAGTGCGGACATGCCGGTCTGGAGACGTATCACAGGTATCGTTATCACATTCCACATCGTCTGTTTCGCATGGATATTTTTCCGCGCCGACACGATGGAAAAAGCCGGAGAGATGCTGACGCAGATTTTCAGACATTTCGAATCCGGCGTGTTTTTGCAGTTCGTGACAGGATACCGGCTTCTTTTCATTCTTATGGTAACGGGATATATCATCCATTTCATGCCTGAAAAAATCGACACTGCCATACGGTGCAAAATAACGTATATGCCGTTATGGGCAAAAGCCGCGCTGCTATGTGTCGCCATATTCGTTGTTATCCAGATGAAAAGCGCGGGCATTGTGCCTTTCATCTATTTCCAGTTTTAATTTTGTACATAATATCGCCTGCTTTGATAAAAAAGTCATTTTTTTTAATCTAAGAACAAAAAAAGATTTTATATTTGCCGGATAAAATACATTTTCTTATATGGTGTACTCACTAACAGAAGAAACTAAATCGCCTGTATCTGCGGAAGTCAGGGAGTATATTTTGGATAATGGACTAACCGTATGGCTAAATGAAGACCATAATCAGCCCAAAGTGTTTGGCGCGGTCGCAGTAAAAGCCGGTTCTAAAGATTGTCCTAATACCGGAATTGCCCACTATTTTGAACATATCATGTTCAAAGGAACGGAACATATCGGCACGGTAGATTATGCCGCCGAGAAAGTTTTTTTGGACCGGATCGCCGACAAATACGACCAGCTATCCGTTACTAAAAACGAGATGCGACGCCTCGAAATACAACAGGAAATAAACGAGTTGAGTATTCTTGCGGCAGATTATGTAATCCCAAACGAATTAGACAAGCTGATCAGCAAATACGGCGGCACAAACCTTAATGCCGGGACCTCATACGACTTTACGATATATCATAACACTTTTTCGCCCCAATACATTGAACAATGGGCGGAGATAAACAGCGAAAGACTGATTTGTCCCGTATTCCGGATGTTTCAATCCGAACTGGAAACGGTCTACGAAGAAAAAAACAGGCGCGACGATATGATGTTTAACCAGGCAATGGAAAAAGCTTTTGAACTGTATTTCTTTCCGCATCCATATGCATACCCTATCATCGGAAGCGCGGAGAACCTGAAGAACCCCAGCCTTTCGGAAATGCGCAAGTTTTTCGAAAATTATTATGTAGCAAATAATATGGGACTTCTTCTATGCGGCGATTTCGACACGGAAAAAGCGTTACCTGTTATCGCCAAAACGTTTTCGAGAATACCCAAAGGGAGAGAGCCTAAACGACGTGTAGTGACGATACCGCCTTTCTTCGGACGCGAAAAGCATACCGTTAAAATACCTATACCGCTGATGAAAGTCATGGCGATGGGCTTTCGCGGCGTACCCGCCAATCATCCCGACCAGGCTGCTCTAAACATTGCCATCGCCATACTTGATAATTCCAACGGAACAGGATACTTAGACCGACTGACGGTACAACGCCGGCTGATGGGCGCCATGGCAGGCGGCGAAACGCTGAACGAAGCGGGAATGCTCGGATTTATCGTCCTCCCAAGACTAATGACACAGACATACAGGAACGCCGAACGACTTGTCTGGCGCGAGATAAACAAAGTCCGCAACGGGGACTTTTCCGAAGAAATGTTCGAAAGCCTGAAACAGGAACATCTGCGCCGCCATATAACGGAACTTGAAGACATCGACTCCAGAAGCCAGATTATGATACGCCTTTTCACCCAAAGGAAAAAATGGGACGACTATAAAAAAGAACTGCAGCGTATGGAGGCATTAACAAAAGACGATGTTGTCCGTATTGCCAATAAATACCTGAATAACAACTATATATTCATACGTAAAAAAACGGGTAAATATATGAAAGAATATCTGCCCAGACCCGATTTCACTCCTATCGTACCGAAATATTCCAATGCCTCGTCAAAATATGCCCTGGAACTGGAAAAACTTCCCGTCCAGGAAGTGAAAATACGCCACCTCGATTTCGACAACGACGTACAAACCATTCCGCTTGCTCCAAAAGCAACTTTGTATGTGACAAACAATCCTGCAAACACGATATTTACGCTAAAACTTTCTTACGGAACGGGAACGCTTGAAGAACCGCGGATAAAATACCTTACTAATTATCTCTCCCTGCTGGGAACAGATAAATATTCCTTCAACGAATACCGTACACGCCTGCAAGTATTAGGCAGTATCATGCATTTCGACGCAGACGACAATCATTTTGTCATAAATATAAGCGGATTCGACAGATATTTTGAAGAATCATTAGCTGTCATGAGCGACTTCCTGCAGAACGTAAAAGACGACGGCAAAAAATTCAAATCGGTCGTCGACAATGCTAAAGTAGGAGAAAGCGCTTTTTTCAAGTCGAGCGACAATATCGCCGACGCCATCTTCGAATACGTACAATACGGCGCTAAATCACAGTATCTGATGAAACCATCTCTCAAAGAACTGAAAAAAATGAGAGGGCGCAACCTGCTCAATCTATTTTTCAGCATCCGGAAGGTACAGTGTAACTTCCACTATTGCGGCACAAGAGATGCCACGTTCGTTTCGGAAGCAATACGCCGGCATATACCATTGGAAAACATCACCGAAGAAACGAATATTCCTTTCTATCGCGAACCGATAACCTACGACCGGCCATTAGTTTTCTTCTATGACATGCGTGACGTATCGCAGAATATAGTCTACGGATTCCAGGTCATATCACCGTTGACGTCACCGGAAGAAAGACGCGGTGCACGCCTCTTTTCCGAATATTTCGGCGGCGGCATGTCATCCCTTATATTTCAGGAAATACGGGAGTTTCGTTCATATGCATACCAGACGTCGGGAGGCATCCAGCTCCCCCCGTTCTGCTTACCGGACAAACCTGCAACATTTGTCGCTTATCTATCGACACAAAGCGACAAAACAATCGACGCCCTGACCGTCCTCGACGCCATTGTTCACCGTATGCCGGTACATCCTGAAAAAATAGAACCCGTCATCCGCAGCATAATCAATCAAATCAACAATGAATACCCTTCATTCCGGGATATATCCGTAAAAATCGCCCGCTACAGGCAAGTAGGCCATAACGACGATCCGAACAAATACCTTTTGCAAAAAATAAAAGATATGAGCATCGATGATGTAGTAAAGTTCCATGAAACGCATATCAAAAACAAAACACTCGTTTACGTCATCGTCGGTAATTCCTCAAAAATAAACATGTCCAAACTATCTTCGTTCGGCGACGTCGTCCGCGTAAAGAAAAACGACTTTTACCGGTAATCCGACCGGCAATCACCGCATTGGACGAAAGAATACGTACACTTATGTGTTTCCGTAAAGCGACCTCTTCAAAGCTTTCCTCTGTAAAAAAACGTTTTTCATCCGCACACGCTTGGAAATCGCCGGATTTTCATGTAATTTTGCAGAGGTAAAATCAATATTGATACAAACTGAAGATTATGAGTCGTCACCGTTTTTTTAATACC
>JAITBC010000281.1 GCA_031283785.1 Tannerella sp.
GGATGAAGCAAACAAACTGCTGGAAAAGTACCCCTATACGCAATCCGGAACAAATCCGCTGTGGGGCGTAACCAACGGCTCGCGTGACAATTTGGACAAACGCGATAATTTCCGAATGAACGCCTACGCCATCGTCAAGCTGCCTTGGTTGCCGGGTCTGAGTTACCGTTTCAACTATGCCGGTAATCTGGCTAAAGAGAACAGGGGCGATTTCTATTACGAAACGCACTATGTAAAAGAAGGAGCGTATGACGACGAATCACGCTACTCGCCCGCCGCATACCAGAACCTCCTCTCCAGCGCCAACGGCAATATCGACAACCGGTCTACTACAAGCTGGGTCATCGACAATATCCTCAACTACAATAAAACGTTCGGCCGCCACACGCTTGACCTGACAGCCGTCGCCACCCGCGACCGTAAGGACTACAAACGGGAAGTAATGCGAGGAAGCGACTATGCCGCCAACGGCAATACTACACTGGGCATCAACGGCCTGCACAAAGCAACCGTCCAGAAAGTGGAACTGGAAGCTAACAGGCGTTCCAATATAGGTTACCTTGGGAGGGCTTCCTATTCGTTTGATAATAAATATTTCCTGACCGGCTCTGTGCGGCGTGACGGAGCTTCCGTATTCGGAGCCAATCAGAAATGGGGCGATTTCATGGCGTTCGGCGCGGCATGGAGGATTACAAATGAAACCTTCATGGACGGGGTAAAAGCCTTGAATGACCTGAAGTTAAAACTGTCATGGGGAAAGAACGGGAACCAGGGTTTAGACCCGTACGGCACACTGTCGACGATAAAAAACAGCGCCGAGGCCGACGCCCGTTATCAGTTGGGGAATAGCAGTACTATTTTATACGGTATGATCCCCGGCGCTTTGGGGAATGCCGACCTGGGCTGGGAATCCACCGAATCGTGGAACACCGGATTCGAATCGGCCTGGCTGGGAAGTCGTATCTTCCTTGATTTGGATGTTTATTTCTCGAAGACAACCGATCAGATATTCGAACGTAATATTCCCGTAATGACCGGATTCAAAGTCATGAAATCATCCATGGGGCAGATTGATAACCGCGGCGTGGAAGTCACCCTGCGAACCGTAAATATTGAAAGGCCTGATCTGATGTGGATGACCGGCTTCACCTTCTGGCTGAACCGAAATAAATTAGTTCATTTGTACGGCGAAGATCTGGATGGAGACGGTAAGGAAGATGACGATATATCCAACAGCAGGTTTATCGGAAAATCGCTGGGAGCTATTTACGGATATGTGCAGGATGGAATAGTTCAGGAAACGGATACCGAATATATGCAAAAGAACGGTGTCTCGGCCGGCGTACCCAAGTACAAAGATATGGATGGCGACGGAGTGATTACGGCGGAAGACCGTGATATCTTAGGATATGACAAGCCGAATTTTAAATTGAATATGAGCAATACCGTTTCATGGAAAAACTTCGATCTGTATGCCATGCTTACCGGGTCGTTCGGCGGCGGAGGCTATTATCTGAAATCAAACAAGGAAGCGTACATGACAAACGGATCCGGCCTCTTCAACTCGAACAGTATCTATATCCCCTGGTGGACGCCTGAAAACAAAAGTAACATATATCCTTCGGCGGTATTCGCCGGCGACGGCGGACGTTTCCAGGGCTTGCAAAACAGGGGCTTCGTACGCCTGCAGGACGTCACCTTCTCCTATACCTTCCGCCAGCCGTGGGTGAAGGATCTGAATATTCAGAATTTAAAAATGTTCCTGACTGCTAAAAATCTCTTTACGATCACGAAATGGGAAGGCGACGACCCGGAAGTCGGCACTACCGTGCGTGGCGGTGACTACCCCGTCCTGACATCTGTTTCCTTAGGCGTAAATATTAGTTTCTAACCAACAACAAGTAGATTATGAAAAAGATAAAAATAAATAAAAGTTTATTGCCGTCATTATTCCTGCTTATAGTGATAAGCTGCAATGATACGGATTTCTTAACGGAGAAGCCGGAAACATTTTATACCGTAGACAATGCCTTCTCCACATCCGAACAGGTTGACCAGGTCGTTCTCGGATGTTATTCACATGTCCGTAACATGTTCTGTTTTGATGAAGAAAATATGACATTTTATGCTTTCTGCGGCGGTAACGGGACGGATATGTATGATGTGGCAACGATCCGGAGAAGTAGCCGTTTTAATGATTACGGTATCATCACTCCCAGTCATGAGGTTTTTAATAATAATTATTCTCACTGGTATCAGTTGATATCCAAAGCGAATCTGGCACTGTATGCGGCGGAACTGCCGCAGATTGTGTGGGCGTCGGCTGCGGATAAGGCTTACACGACGGCGCAGGCACGTTTTTTCCGCGCTTTTTGTTACAGGAATCTGGGCGAACTGTATGGAGGCGTCCCGATTGTCACGGAAATCACAACTACTCCGCGTTATGATTTTGTCCGTACAAGCCGCGTAGAGACTTATCAATATGCTATTGACGAGATGGAGGACATCCTTGACGACCTCCCGGAGACGACGTCCGTCGCAGGACGTCTGGTACGCGGCGCCGCACAGCATAATTTATGCCAGCTTTATATAGACAAAGGGCTTGCCCTGGAAGCTGACGGTAAATCAGGCGAGGCGAAAACGGCTTATGAACGGGCTATCGGTTATGGGAGCGCCCTGATCGACGGTTCCGTATATTCTTTGATGACCGAACGCTTCGGCGCTCGCAAAAACGAAGGTCCCGATTATTATTATGCCAATACGGAAACCGAACAGACGCCGGATCGCCTTTATTCCGCCGCCGGATACGCCATAGAAGGTAATGTGTATTGGGATCTTTTTCAGGAAGGGAATCAGGATTACCAGCAGGGAAACAGGGAAGCCGTCTGGGTAGCGCAGTTTAATTATGCGGCCTATAAAGCGGAAGATGGAAAATCAAGGCTGCAGTATTCACGCGTATACGGGCCGGTATATCGCGATCCGCTGTCAGCCCACCTGAACGGTACGCTCGAAGACGTCGGCGGACGCGGCATCGTACAGGTCATGCCGACAATGTATACCCGCGATATTATTTACGAAGGGAAGTGGAGCGACGATATACGCAACTCGGAAGCTGTTCTGAAAAGGACGTTTCTCGGTAATGTCAAAACTTCCGAATATTACGGCAAGCCTGTCCCCTGGAGCGTGATCTATAAGGAAGGGCAGAGTCAGGATGCGATCGACGCAGCCGTAACCCAGTGCTTCCCTGTGTCGTGTAAAATATCGACGGATAAGTATACCGGCGTGGCTGACGGACAGAACCGCAGTAACCTCTTCCGGGATGAGTATCTGATCCGCCTGCCGGAAACGATTCTCCTGCGTGCGGAAGCCAAAATGCGTGCGGGCGACAATGCCGGCGCCGCTGCCGACGTCAACCTGCTGCGCGCTCGCGCCCGGTGCGGGTATATGGTTCAGGTATCCGACATCAGCCAGAATCTGATTCTCGACGAACGCGCCCGCGAACTGGTTTATGAAGAACGCCGCTGGAACACGTTGCTCCGCATGGGCGGGACAGTTGCCGTAGAACGTATCAAAAAATATGCCTACTGGGAAGATCCGCGCGCGACGCTGACGAAGAATTTCAACCTCTGGCCGATACCTCAAGTGGTGATCGATACCAACAAAGATGTAGTTATGGAACAAAATCCGGGCTGGAACTGATGTTGACGGAATGACATAACAACTCCCTCTTTTTGCTTTTCAATGGAAAAGTGAAAAGAGGGATTGTTTTTTAATGACGGCTGCGCAGGGTTAAAATATAAATAGTACGTGATAAAGATTCGTATAACGGACACGCATTTGGAAATTGTAAAAATTCCTTGTATATTTGTCCCATAAAATATTTGTCTGATAAAATGATTATACACATGAAATTTTTTAACATAACTGTATCTGCATTTTTATTATCTTTTGCACTTCAGGCTGCCGGTAGTAAACCGTATGGCCTGTTAACGGATTTGATTGAACATACGGATTATACGTGGCACAACGGCTACGTATCGAGTGTGCCTGTCTGGCAGACGGACGAGGCGATAGAAACGCTTCAATATGTTGAAATCCGTTCCGCCTATCCTTCGTTTAGCTGGATAGTTCCGGGCAAAGCGAATGTAACGTACCAGACTTCTTACAGGATTATTGTTTCCGATAATCCTGTGGACGCCATTTCGGGAAAGGGTAACATATGGGATAGCGGCGTCGTGGAAAGCCGCCGCTCTACTTCCATATCATACGGAGGAGAAGCCCTGCAGCCGGGGAAAAATTATTTCTGGCGCGTGAAAACCGTTACCGGCACGGAAGGCGAAAGCGAATGGTCGGATATGAAGGCATTCCGTACGGCCGCTGAAATGTCGGAATACGCCGCCGGCCATTATCCACAGGTAAAATCGCTGGAGCATCCCGTTCATATAAAGACCGACGGCGTATCGACGGCGCTTGTGGATTTCGGAAAAGACGCTTTCGGACAACCGGTTCTGACGCTGACGTCGGATTCGGATAAAGACAGCGTCGTTGTTCATCTGGGGGAATGTCTGTCGGAGGACGGGCGGGTGGACAGGAATCCCGGCGGAACCATACGCTATCACCGTTATGCGCTCGGACTGATGAAAGGAACGCATACGTACCGCATAAAAATAGCGAAAGACAGGCGCAATACCGGGCGTGCGGCTATTTTGATCCCTGATTATGCAGGCGAAGTATTGCCTTTCCGATATTGCGAAATCGAAGGTTACGAAAAGCCGCTGACGATGTCCGACGTCGTGCGCGAGACGGTTCATTATCCGTTCGACGAGTCGGCTTCCTTTTTCGAATGTAGTAATGATACGCTCAATCAAATCTGGGAACTGTGTAAATATTCGGTGAAAGCGACTTCGTTTCTTGGCATTTATGTCGACGGCGACCGCGAGCGTATCCCTTATGAAGCGGATGCTTTGATTAATCAACTTTGCCATTATGGGGTAGACCGGGAATATTCGATAGCGCGGCGTTCGCATGAATACTTGCTTGAATATCCCACGTGGCCTACGGAATGGATATTGCAGGCGGTGATGATTGCATGGTACGATTACATGTATACCGGCGACAACCGCTCGTTGAAAGCGAATTATGACATCCTGAAAAACCGGACGCTGTTACGGCTAAGGGAGAAAAACGGTTTGATAAGTACCACAACAGGACTTCAGACGCCGGAATTTTCAACGTCAATCCGTTTTGCCGGGAACATCCGGGATATCGTAGACTGGCCGCATACGGGTATTCTTGGCTTAAACAAGCAGGAAGGCGGCGAGGCCGACGGTTTTGTCTTCACCGATTATAATGCCGTAACCAACGCATATCATTATGAAGCGTTGCAGCTGATGAGCCATATCGCGGAGACGCTGAATCAAAAAGATGATGCGGCGTATTTCAATACGGAAGCCGGCCGTTTCCTCACCCGTTATAATAAAACGTTCTTTGACCGCCGGAAAGGTTATTATGTGGACGGCGACACGACCGATCATTCGTCATTGCATGCAAATATGTTCCCCGTGGCGTTCGGTATGGCGCCTGCAGGCAAGTTGAAAAACATCCTGGCCTTCATGCAAAGCCGTAAGATGGCATGTAGCGTATACGGATCACAGTTTCTGATGGATGCTTTGTACGAAGCTTCGGATGCGGAATATGCGCTTCACCTGCTGACAAAAACGGACGACCGAAGCTGGTACAACATGATACGCGCAGGCTCTACAATATCGCTGGAAGCATGGGATAATAAGTATAAACCGAATCAGGACTGGAATCATGTCTGGGGAGCTGCTCCCGCTAATATCATTCCGCGAAAACTGATGGGCGTAGAGCCGTTACTGCCGGGGTTTGACAAAGTACGTATCCGGCCGCAGCCGGCATCCCTCTCCCGCGCAAAGGCAGTGATCCCTACAATAAAAGGCGCGATCTGCATAGAAATTGAAAATAGAAACGGCGAATACCGTATGCTGCTGACAACGCCGGCGAATATGGAGAGTGAGGTCTATCTCCCTCTGTTATCGGACAAATATGAAGTGAAAAACAACGGCGTCGTGCAGGAAACGACAAAAATGAAAGGTGCGCCGTTCATTTATCTGGGAAGTCTTCCGCCGGGGAATTATACGATAGAGATGAAAACAACCAAATAATACGCAAATTTGTCACTGCCTCGGCTCGTTCGCCGGCAATGGCGGCCTTTTTGTATGAATAACCGTGCAGATTGCGGGTTAAGTATTGTGATTGATTCGATGAACCTTTCCGGTCTGGCAATAAGTCTGTTCGGCCGGCAGTGCGTCATTAGTCGAACTGATCCAAACTATTTCATTTTATATTGAATATGTCTATCTGAAACTGTTCAAAATCCGTATCATTGTTTAATGCATTATCTTTTGCAATGAACAAGCCGTTACTTAACATGCCCCAACAATTGAAATAGTTATATTTTCGGCTGTCGAGTTTCGTTTCGTTAATAACTTCGAACTTTTCGTTATACACCATAAGATAGATGTCTTTACTTAAATAAAGAGTACGGAAATCAGTCTGGGCGTTATATTCGATGCGGTCAAGGTGCAACCTGTAATAAATGTTTTTCAAGGGATCGTGTAATATATCGAAAAAATGCACATTTTCATTAATATGTCTTTCACCTTCCGGCATGTCGAAATTCGTTTTCAGCTTAGAGACTTCGTTTGATGTATGGCGACTTTTCCCTCCGTGAATCGAAGTTTTACCGGATTCAATATTTATGACATAAATATTCGATTCGACGGGGAAATTGTAAATGATCGTTTTATTGGTATACGTTACATTCGGGGCCTGCTTCCACCCGTAATCATTTCTGAAGTCTTTTTCTGTGATGGTATTTACAGGATATGTCTTAGTGGAATAATCCGGCAGGGAGAGTTCTGTTACAAAAAAACTGTTTTTCTCGTTCCTGACGGATAATGTCAAAAAAAACAGGGAGTTCCTGTCGGAATTGTAAAATAATTTAGACGTACAAATAGAGAAATTAGTCATTACAAAGGAGACTCCATTGTTTAAGGAAGGTATATTTATCCGTTCTTTTACTTTGCCTGTTGAATCGATAAGCGATATAATGTTGTTTGTACCGTATATCCGGATACTATCAGCCGAATGAGCGTGGAATCCCTGTATTTCGTTGATTCCATCAGAACCTTCGTGCATTAGTTCGATATGGGAAACGGTTTGTTTATTTACGTTGAAATTGTCTAAAGCGTGGGTCTTATAATTATAAGCAAGGATATAATTATCATTGTCGTGTGTGTAGGTAGAAAGCCTGTCGTATGAATTAATCGTGACACTGTCAATGGGAATATCGACCTTCGTTAAGGATAAAAATACCGGCTCTCCGTAACCGTTTTCAATTAACGAAACTTCTCTTTTGCAGGAAAGAGACAAAAGTATGAGTAATAAAAAGTATGTTGACTTCATGTTTTTTTTGGGGTAAAGGATAAGTAAGGGACAAATGCCAATGCGTCCCTTACTTATCCTCAGGTATTACAGTCGATTAACATGAAAACCGGAGAAATTATTCCTGAATGTTTTTTCAGTTCCCCAACGGACGCATGATGAATGTAAATTCATAATCGTCGTAAGGAATCCGGTATTTTTCCAGCGGGAGAGCGCCCCAGCTGTTGATGCATCCCAGTCCCATCTGTATTTTGTCGATACAGATGTTTGTAAAACCGGCTTTTTCGACTTCCGGTGAATGACGCTGTTCTTTTTCTTCGCCGTCGTCGAGGGCTGCGATGGTATAGTTCAGCGCCGAGGCTGAAAATGGAGCTTCACTCACAAATTCAAGTCCGTCGCCCTCGATCGTGGTCTGGCGCCACCAGCGGATATCGGTTTTCGTTCCCGTTTCCTGCGGGCGTATATACGGGTAGAACTGTTCGTCGACGGTCTGACTGTACCGGCCGATAAAGGTGGAGTTATTACGGTCAATATAATTTTCTATGGGGCCGCGGCCGTAATATTGTATCCGGTCGCAGGCCTTCGGCATTTGCAGTTGCATGCCGAAGCGGAACATACCCGGTACGTCGTCTTTCGACTTGTCGGACGTCAGTTTCTGCGTAACTTTAATCGCTCCGTTTTGATTTATCACGTACGTGAGCGACAGTGTCGCCGATACATCTTTCATTTCGTACCAGGCGGTTACCTCGACCAGTCCTCCGTCTGTCGTTTTATTTTCGAGCGAAGTGAGTTTCATCTCCGGGTTCTGCCATACTTTGTATTTTTTCTGGAGATTGGCGCCCATATCGTTATCCGTCGGCGCACGCCAGAAGTTGGGCGTCAGCGCTCCCCCGTCATTGATCAATACGTTTCCGCCGGCCTCGTATCTGCACATGAATCCTGTTCTTTTAGAAAATTCAACGGTCATGTTCATATTTGTTACGACGAGGTATTGGTGGTCATTTTCTTTTATTGTTATTGGATCGTCCGGGCAATTGACGCATGGGAGACGGTTTGCGATTTCGGCTTTCGGAGCGACGTAAGGCTGTACCTCTATTTGATTCCGTGCAACCGTATATCCTGCCGGGAGCAGGGTCTCGGCTTTTTTCAGTTTGAAATATACATTCAGCAGCGTCTCTTTTCCTTCGGGAATCCCCGACAGATCATAATTCAGCTTTATTTTTCCGGTCTGTTGCGGGGCTACATCGAGATTATCCGTTATTCCCGTCTGCAACGGTTCGCCGTCTGCCAGAAGCGTCCATTCGACATAGTATGCGGAAAGATTACGAAAGAAGTTTTCGTTGAAAACGTTTATTTCGCCTCTGCCGAGATCTGCCGGCGTTGCATGGATGGACTGGTAGAAATAAGCGACTTCGTCCATGTGCGGATTCGGTACGCGGTCGGGGCTTATCAGTCCGTTGTCGCAGAAGTTGAAATCGGAAGCGTCGTAGAGGTTGAAATCGCCTCCGTATCCGTAGATATCCGTGCCGTTTTTATTCTTCCAGTGAATGGACTGGTCGACGAAATCCCAGATGAATCCGCCTTGCGCCTTGGGATAATTGCGTATCAGTTCCCAGTATTCTTTGAATCCTCCCTGCGAATTACCCATGGCATGTGCATATTCGCACTGTATCAGCGGTTTTGCGGCATCGCTCAGAGCATATTTCCTGCTCCCTTCATAATCGAGATACATCGGGCAATAGATATCGGTATATTCGTGTCCGTGCGCCTGTTCGTATTGCACCGGACGACTTTTATCTTCCGCCTTTATCCATTTGTAGCAAGCTTCGAAGTTTGGACCAAAACCGGCTTCGTTACCCAAAGACCAGATAATAACGGAGGGATGATTGTAACTGCGTTGGACATTCCGCCGGTTACGTTCCAGGTGAGCTGCGGCATAAAGCGGATTCTTCGCCAGCGTACGCTCCCCGTATCCCATGCCGTGCGATTCGACGTTCGCTTCGGCGACGACATAGATGCCGTATTCATCGCAAAGTTCGTACCACAGGTTATTATCCGGATAGTGGCAGGTGCGTACGGCGTTGATGTTTTTTTCCTTCATTATTTTTATGTCCTGCAACATTCTCTCACGGGATACGTTATATCCCGTTTTTGGATCCATTTCATGACGGTTTGCCCCTTTGATAAGAATCGGCTGTCCGTTGACCAGCAATTGGCTGTTTTTTATTTCTATTTTCCGGAAACCTGTTTTTACGGGTATTACTTCCAGCGTTTTGCCGCCGTCTGTCAGCGTTGCCGTCAGCGTGTATAAATTCGGCGTTTCGGCCGTCCACTTCGCCGGCTTGGAGACGTCGAACGTAACTGTCGCTTTGCCGGCTGCGCCTGTGGTCGTCAGCGTTTTGGCGGCGACCTGCACACCGGCTGCATCCGTCAAGTCTAACTGTACGCTTCCCGACGACGAGAGGGATGTTTCGACGGTCAGCGTCCCGTCGTTGTATTGGGCGTCGAGGTCGGGCGTGATGCGTATGTCCCGGATATATTTGGAATGACGGGCGTACAGGTAACAGTCGCGCCCAACGCCGGAGAATCGGAAAAAATCCTGATCTTCGAGGTATGTCCCGTCGCACCAGCGGAATACCTGAAAGGCCATCAGGTTTTTCCCCGGTTTCAGGTATTTGGTGATATTAAATTCCGCTTCGAGCTTGCTGTCTTCGCTGTATCCGGCAAACTGTCCGTTTATCCACAGGTAAATATTGGACGTTACGGAGCCGAAATGCGCGAAAATCTGTTTCCCGTTCCAGTCGGCCGGTATTGTGATCTCGCGGCGGTAAGAGCCGACATGGTTGTCCGTTGCCGGCAGTTCGGGCGGATTATTTTCAAACTGGTTTCTCCAGGCATACCCGATGTTTACATAAAGAGGATCGCCGTATCCGTTCAGTTCCCACAGCCCGGGAACCGTCATGACATCCCAGCTTTTATCGTTATAGTTTGTCCGGTAAAAATCCGTCGGGCGTGCATCCGCATCTTTTACCCAAAAGAAGTGCCACGGGCCGTTAAGGCTCAAAAAGTTGCCCGAATTTTCCTTGATGCCTTCTTTCGCTAATTTTTCCGTTTCGTATGCAAAATAATTCGTATGCATAGGAGTACGGTTTACCTGATTGATTTCAGGATTTTTCCATTCGTTTTCCTGCGCTAATGCGGTCATACAGAAAAGTGTCGCTCCGCAAATGATAAATTTTAGATTCATGACTGTTTGTTATAATGGTTTAATGACAATTGCGGGCGTAAAGATAGGAATTATTGTGGAAAGGACTTTAAATATATGAAATTAATTTCGTCTTTTTCTTCTATAAATTTTGTCGGATAATTTTGTTTGTGTGTGTAATCTGAAAAATTAATGCTAACTTTGTGACTGTTTAACAGTAAAAAATAATGTCATATGAGTTTATTCGATCAGATTAGCAGCGATATAAGGGCTGCAATGTTAGCAAAAGACAAAGTGAGGCTGGAGGCGCTTCGTAATGTGAAGAAGTTTTTTCTGGAGGCGAAAACGGCTCCCGGTGCGAATGATACGTTAACGGACGATGAGGCGTTGAAGATTATCCGGAAATTAGTGAAACAGGGAAAAGATTCCGCACGGATATATGCGGAACAGAACCGCCCGGAACTGGCGGAGGAGGAACGTGGGCAGGTGTGCGTTCTTGAAAGTTATCTGCCGAAGCAGCTGTCGCCGGAGGAAATTGAGGCGGAGCTGAAAAAAATAATTGCAGAGGTGGGCGCTTCCGATCCGAAAGATATGGGAAAGGTTATGGGAGCGGCAACGAAAGCGCTGTCAGGCAAAGCCGAAGGACGCGCTATTTCGGAAACCGTAAAACGACTGCTGGGGTAAACGGTTAATTCTATAAACTGTTGTTGAAAAATCTGTAACTGTTGTTGAGAAATGATATCTTTTGTCGGATGTTTATTGTTTTTAATCGCCGGCTATTTTGTATACGGAAGTTTGGTGGAACGTGTTTTCGGTGCGGATCGGAATCGTACGACGCCGGCGTATGCACAACAGGACGGGATTGATTATGTCCCGCTGTCGTGGTGGCGTGTCTTTCTGATACAGTTTCTGAATATCGCCGGACTTGGCCCTATCTTTGGGGCGATTATGGGAGTTATGTTCGGCCCGGCCGCTTTTTTGTGGATTGTTATCGGGACTGTATTCGGCGGAGCTGTACATGATTATTTTTCAGGGATGATGTCCGTACGTGAAGGAGGAACAAGTCTGCCCGAACTTGTAGGGAAAGAACTTGGAAAATCCATCAAACTGTTTATGCGTCTGTTTTCCCTGTTGTTGATGATTCTTGTAGGCGCTGTGTTTATCTCCGGTCCGGCAGGACTGCTTGCCGGTATGATGCCCGGCGTGGGTGTGCTTGTCTGGACGGTCGTCATATTTGTTTATTATATGATGGCAACGCTGCTTCCGATAGATAAAATCATCGGTCGTATTTATCCGGTTTTCGGATTTGCACTGTTATTTATGGCGGCAGGAATACTGTGGGCATTGTTTTTTAATAACGCGAATATACCTGAATTTACCGAAGGTTTTGCAAACAGGCATCCGAACGGGAGCATGCATATATTCCCGATGATGTTTGTGAGTATTGCCTGTGGTGCAATATCCGGATTCCATGCGACCCAGTCGCCGATCATGGCCCGTTGCATAAAAAATGAGAAATACGGGCGCCGCTGTTTTTATGGGGCAATGGTGGCGGAAGGCGTTGTTGCGCTTATCTGGGCGGCTGCCGCCTCGTCGTTTTTCGGCTCGCCGGAAGGGCTTCAGGAATATGTTGCAGGATTGCCGAAAACCGCCAATAAAGCAGCCGAAGTGGTGAATATCATTTCCGGGGAATGGCTTGGGCTTGTCGGCGGATTCCTTGCTGTTCTCGGCGTCATTGCCGCACCGTTGACCTCCGGCGATACGGCGCTCCGTTCGGCAAGGTTGATAGCAGCCGATTTTCTGCATATAGACCAGAAGCCTGTCGGCAAACGGCTAATCATATCAATCCCTCTTTTCATCTTTACATTTGTTATCCTGCAGATGAATTTTGATATTTTATGGCGCTATTTTGCATGGTGTAACCAGACGCTTGCAGTATTTACACTCTGGGCGGTAACGGTTTACCTTTGCCGCAGGAAGAAATTGTATATCCTGTCTATGATACCGGCTATGTTCATGACAATGGTATGTTCGACTTATCTTTTTGTTGCTCCCCGTCCCGAAGGCTTCGGTTTGCCGTATCCGGTATCGTTGACGATTGGCGCCGTGGCGACCGTTTTGGCAGTTATCTGCTTTTTCCTGTGGAAAAAAAATATTTGCGTTTCTACAATTAATGAATAAATTATTCGTTAGAAAACGGTGAGTCGGATAATCGTTTTTTGAATTAAGAAATCATAGTAACATGTGGTAATTATTGTTGCTGTATGAAAAAAAAACGGTTCGGATTTAAACTTTGATTCGGTAATTGTGTCTATTAGAAATCAGAAATCAAATGTTCTATTGTTTTTAAAAATGAGTATATCCATACGTTCGCTAAATATGCGTTATCCTAACGGCAATCATGCTCTGAAAAATATCAACATGGAAATTCCGACGGGAATGTTCGGCCTGTTAGGACCTAACGGGGCGGGGAAGTCTACGCTGATGCGTATTCTTGTTGCATTAATGGAACCTACGTCCGGCGAAGTGGATGTATTCGGTTATAATCTGCTTAAACAGCGTAAGGAAGTCCGTAAGATTCTGGGATATCTGCCTCAGGATTTTCGTTTTTTTGCGAAATATAAGACGTATGAATTTCTGGATTATGCAGCGCGTTTATCGGGTATGAACAACGGTAAGCAACGTCGTCAGGCTGTTGATACAATGCTTGAGAGTGTAGGATTGTTCGACGTCAGGGAACGTTATGCAAATAAACTGTCGGGAGGTATGAAACGCCGTTTGGGTATTGCCCAGGCATTGATACATAGTCCGAAACTTATAATTGTCGACGAGCCTACTACCGGACTTGACCCCGAAGAAAGAATCCGTTTTCGTAATCTTCTGGCAGAGATCAGCAAAAAAGATGTTACAATCATATTGTCGACGCATATTGTCGGCGATATATCCAGTACATGTAATTGTATGGCGTTGATGAATAAAGGGGAAGTCGTGTTTTACGGCGCGCCGCAGGCGATGCTCTGCGAGACCGAAGGCAAGGTGTGGCGGATGAAAGTCAGCGGCGACGATTTGCCGTTAGTAGACAGGAAATATCCGGTTATATCCACGATCCCTTCCGGTACGGGATGGGAAGTTCAGGTGGTGGCGGACGAGATAGAAGGCTATGATGCTGAACCTTATCCTCCCAATCTGGAACATGCCTATGTTTATTATATGGAGAAAAAGTTGAATCGCTGGGTAAATGGTTGATTTTGAATGTAAGTAAAGTAAATAAGGAATGTCGGTACTGAATAATATACGGTCTGTCTCGAAATATGAGAGTAAACTTCTGATGAGGAGTTGGTTTTACAGGATTTTCCTCGTACTGGCGACGTTGTTCTTGTGCATATTTAATTTTGCAGCTTTGATCAGTAATGATGGAGGTGGATTCTGGCTGATGAAAGCGTTACCTTCGAATATCCCTTATGCAAACTTGTTATTGCTGAATACGGGACAGGCGATTATCGCCGTTTTCCTGTCGTCGGAATTTCTTAAATCCGACAAGAAACTCGATACGTCGGAAGTATTTTATGTGCATCCTCTCAGTAACGCCGAATATGTAATCGGCAAGATATGGGGGAATATGAACGTGTTTTTCCGCCTTGACCTGATTATCATACTCATCGTTGTCGTTTTTAATCTGGCATCCGGCGTGTCACTTGACTGGGCAGCCTATATAACGTATTTCTTCCTGATTTGTATTCCTACGCTGATATATATCTTCGGGTTGTCTGTCGGACTTATGCTGATCCTTAAAAACCAGGCAATTACTTTTGTTATTTTATTGGGATATATCGCTCTTACATTATTTTATATAGAAGATAAATTTTACTATTTGTTTGATTATATGGTTTATAGCCTGCCATTGACAAAATCTTCTATTGTAGGTTTCACAAACTGGACGGTGCTTGTTAATCACCGTTGCATATATCTTTTGCTTGGATTGGGATTTCTCTGTATTTCGATATTCCTGTTCCGGCGATTGCCTAATACGAAATACGGCCGTTATCGCTGGCTTGCCCTGTCGATATGTTTTTTGTCTGCGGGGGGCTTTGCGGCATATAATCATGTACGGCCGATCCGGAAAGAGGCGGAAATGCGTGCATTATACACGAGCCTTAATAATAAGTATGTGAAGGCGCCCAAAATGGTGGTTGACCGTTATGATATAAAAGTGGATCAACATCCGGAGACGGTTTCGGTCGAAGTCGCCATGAAAGGCATAGCATTGGAAAATTCTCCGGTTTTTGTTTTCTGCCTTAATCCGGCATTACAGGTGCGCGAAATAAAAGAAAACGGGAAAGATTTGTCGTTCAGCCGCGAAAGCCAGATCATCAATGTTGATTTTGGCCGCGGAATAGACAGTGGGGATTCCGTGTCGTTTACGATGAAATATGACGGACGTATTGACGGAGGTTTTTGTTACCTTGATATTCCTGATGAGATTTTGCAACAGGAATATGCGAACAACATGTTTCGCATGGATAAAAGTTATAGTTTTCAAAAGAGTAATTATCTGCTTTTCACACCCGAAACATACTGGTATCCCCGTCCCGGCACATCGTACAGTAGCGATAACCCGGACTGGCAACAGGCCTATTTCAGTACTTTTCACCTGACGGTGAAGACGATAAATGGTCTGCGAGCGTTATCGCAAGGTACAATGATATGGCCGAAACCCATAGCTCCTTACAAAGCGAAAAATGAGGAACGAACAGAATTGCAGGATATGGAAGGCGGACAGGAACGAGGCCGGATGCGAGGAGCGGGGAGAAGCCCGGGACAGATGCGGGGGTCGGGACAGGGACAGATGCGTGGCTTCAACAGGAATCCGTCGCAGGCCGCAGACAGAAATCCGGGGCAGGGCGCTGCCCGTGGCGAAAGAAGGATGCCGGATAGAAATGTAGAACAGGATACGGTACGGAATCCGTCGCAAACAGCCGACAGGTCTCCGGGACAGGCCGGGATGAGAGATTCGGTAAGGAGGCGCGGCGAACGGGATCAAATGCGGGGGTCGGGACAGGGACAGATGCGCGGCTTCAACAGGAATCCGTCGCAAGCAGCCGACAGTTCTCCGGGACAGGCCGCCCGGATGCGGGATTCGGAAGGAATTTCGCCGGACAGTTTGCGGAACGACACGGCCGAAACGCCGCCGGATAAAGCGGCGAAAGACAGTCTTTTTATCTTTAAAACGGATTTCCCAACGCCTTCAATAACTCTTCTCATTGGCGATTATGAACAGAAAAGTATCGAGGTAGACAGTACGGTCTTCAGCATTTACTGCCTGAAGGGACATAACTATTTTTCTTCCGTTTATGATTCGATAATAGATACGATACCTGCGCAAATCAGAGAGCGCAGGCGTTCGCTGGAAAGCACGTATTCCTTGGATTATTCGTTTAAACGTTTTTCATTGGTAGAAGTGCCTGTACAGTTTTACAGTTATGTACGTACCTGGACGCAGGCGCAGGAGAAGATGCAGCCGGAAATGGTTCTTTATCCCGAAAAAGGATGTTTATTTGATGAAGCAAATATTGTCGGAAGAATCAGAAATGAGAAGCGATGGGCTAAATGGAATGGGCAGGATATTAGCGACGAGGAAGCGGCAATACGCGCTTTTAATGGTTTTATGTGGACTCTTCAACGGACGGAAAGTGATTTTAACTGGTCGCAGGAACGCGGTTCGGTGAATATTACCGTAAAATCGAATCCGTATTTTGTATTTCCGCAATTATATAATTTCAGGTATAATATCTTTTCGTCGGAATGGCCGATTGCCAATCGCTTAATAGAACTTTACCTGCAGGATAAGTCCGATAATAATAACTGGATCAGGCAGATGAACGGAATAAGTAATAACGAGAAAGCGAATTTGCTTATGGTGCAGTACCCGTTTAAAGAATTACTGGCAAATGTAGAGTATCGCGACTTGCTGGACAATGTGATATCGCAGAAAGCAAACTATTTGTTTGCTTCGGCCGAACGTAATATCGGCTATAAGGAATATCGGGATTCTCTGCGTAATGTATTACAACGGAATATATTTACGAATCTGAGGTTTGAAAATCTGCTCGATACGATGGGGCTGATTGCCGGAGAAGATTTGCGGGCGCCGCTCGATTCCTGGAATTATACTGCCTCTTTGCCTGTTTATATAGTAGGGATGCCGGAAGTGACGCAGATATCCAACCGCGATAAAGAAGTTTATGTCGTGAAATTGCAGGTAAGGAATGATTCGGATCATGACGGAATCATCAACATCGAAACGAATCTGGGAGGAGGGGGACGCAATAATATATACGACCCGCGGGCAAAACGCAAGATTTCGTTTGCCGCTCATGAATCGAAACGTATTGTATCCGTATGGGATGAGGCGCCGCGTAATATGATTGTCAATACCCTTATTTCGGCAAATCTGCCGAATCTGATTAACTTACCCGTAAGTAATATTATCCGCGAGCGAAACAAGCCGGTAGATGAGGAAGGCGATTTTGTGATTTTTGATGCTTCCGGTAATATACCCGGGGAGGTAATTGTCGATAATGAAGATTCCCTGCTTTTTATATTGTCGATGCCCGACATTGTCGGACTTCTTCCGCGCTGGCTCGACCAGACCGACGACAACACATTCCCTTATTCGGGCATATCGGGTTGGCGTCCTCCGTTACAATGGACGTTGACGACGAATGATAAATATTACGGCACGCATGTTCGTTCCGCGTATGTCATTAAGAGCGGCAGCGGCAGTCAGACGGCTACCTGGAAGATTCCCGTTCCGGTGGCGGGGCAATATGATTTATACTATTATGTGTATAAACCCGATGAACTTCGTCAGGGGGGACGTAATCGCGGCGGTGGTTTCAGAGGCGACGGCGGCGGCAGTGGGAATGTCGAATATTCTTTTAAAGTGATCTATGACGGAGATGAAGAAGATGCTTATATAGATCTCCGGCGCTCGGATGAAGGTTGGAGCATGCTGGGCACATATTTTTTTAATGAGGATACGGTCAATGTTGTTTTGGCAAATAAATGTGATCTGAGGTCGGTGACGGCCGATGCGGTTAGAATTGTCAGGAGGTGATGTTGACGTTATTGGAAAGACAGCCGGGGGAAATACGTCCGGCACGGTTGAAATAGAGTTGTTATTGTTTAAATGTAAATAGAAGTTTAATAGTTAATAATTATGAAATACAGACGGTTGTGGATAAAATTCGCAGGGATGATTTTGCTGGCGGCAGGAATATCATGGTTATCGTCCGCACAGACGCCGATAGCGATAGAAGAGGCATTGGATATAGCGGAGGAGAATAATCCCACATTAATACGTTCAAAGCTAAATCTTGAACGGTATCAGTTGAATCTGGTCGCGCAGAAGGCGTCTCTCAAATCGCGTTTTTCACTTAACCTCGACCCTGTCAATTACAGTAAAACACGCAGGTTCGATAACAGGTTATCGCAATGGTATACAAATGAAACGTTTAATTCGAGCGGTACGTTTCAGGTGTCGCAGCCTATATTGCTCACCGACGGCGAGATATCGCTTATCAACACTTTCGGCTGGCAGAATAACCAGTCTACGGTAGAAGGCGTTGATAACAAAAATAAAGCTTTCAGTAACGACCTTTATCTCCGACTTACCCAGCCGATTTTTACGTATAACCGTCGTAAAATGGAACTCCGGCAGATAGAATACGATTATGAGAACGCCGGTATTAGTTATGCTCTGCAACGCCTCAATATCGAGCGGAGTATCACCAATCAGTTTTATGCCGTTTATATGGCACAGAGCAATTTGGAAATAAGCAAAGAGGAATTGGACAACGCCAGGCAAAGTTTTGAGATTATCCGCAATAAAGTCGAAGCCGACCTCTCGGCGAAGGAAGAACTTTATCAGGCGGAACTGAATCTGGCGACGGCGCAGTCTTCGGTAGAAGAACGTACCGTAGCGCTCGAAAATGCCAAAGATGAACTCAAGCAGACATTGGGCATGTCGCTTGACGAAAATATAAATGTGAAAGCCGAAATAACGGTTAGCCCGATATCCGTTAATCTGGAACAGGCTGTCGGCAGCGGATTGACTTCGCGCATGGAACTGCGTCAGCGCGAGATAGATGAGGAACTTGCCGAACTCCAGATGATTCAGACAAAGGGCCTGAATGAGTTTAAGGGTGACGTCTCTTTGTCGGTCGGAATCATTGGCGACCATGAGAAATTAAACAATATCTATGATAACCCTACTCAAAATCCGAGAGTAGCGATCAGTTTTACTGTCCCTATCTTCGACTGGGGTGAAAAGAAAGCGCGCGTAAGGGCGCAGAAGACGGCACAGACCATCGCGAAACTCGAACATGAAAATCAAAAGATAGATATAGAACTCAATATACGCCAGGTGTGGCGAAGACTGGAAAATTTACGTACACAGATCGATATAGCGGAGAAAAATGTCCGTAATGCTCAACTTACTTACGATATAAACCTGACGAGGTATCGCGAAGGCGACCTTACCGGTATGGAAATAAGTCAGTTTCAAACACAACTCTCAAATAAAAAAATTACATACTCGCAGACGCTTATAAATTATAAGATAGAGTTGTTGAATCTTAAAATACTTTCTTTGTATGATTTCGAAAGCAATAGGGCGATTCTGCCTGTAAAAGTTGTGCCTATAGGAACTCAACAACAGAAATGAAAAATGATCAATGGTTAAATTGTTAAATTCGTAATTCTTAAATTAAAACAATATATGAAATACAAAGGCTTATTATCTACGGCAATTGTTATTTTACTGGCGGCATGTAACAGTCAGCCTCAAAGTAATCAGAATGATATTGAAACGCCTGTGTCCGTGAAGGAACTAAAGAAAGGCTCCATCAGTAAATTGATTAATACTACGGGAACGGCGCAGGCTACTTTCAGCGTCGAACTCAACTCTGAGATGAGCGGTATGTACAAACTTCAGAATAATCCGGGGACAGGCAAACCGTATAAATTGGGCGATACGGTCAAGAAAGGAGAATTTGTCATATGTCTCGAAGATAAGGAATATGAGAACGGCATTGCTCTGGAATCGAAAAAACTCAGTCTTGAAATAGCGGAGCAGGAGCAGAGCAAACAAAAGGCTTTGTATGAAAAAGGTGGTGTGACCCTGAGTGAAATGCGTAACACGGAGGTGAGGGTTACGAATGCCCGTTATGACCTGGAGAATGCGAATATAAATCTTGAAAAAATGAACATAAAAGCGCCGTTCGACGGAGTTATTGTCTCTTTACCGCACTATTCCCTGAACAGCCGTGTGGAACAGGGGCGTCCGATGGTCGGTATTATGGATTATGTACGCATGTATATGGAGGTGAATCTTCCCGAGAGTACGATTGGATATATTAAAGCGAATCAGCCTGTATATATCACTCATTATACATTGCCCAACGATACGCTTAACGGCGTTATCAGCGAGTTATCACCCGCTATAAGCATTGAAACGCGAACGTTCAAGGGTAAGATCCTCATCGATAATTTAACATTGAAACTGCGCCCGGGTATGTTTGTCAAAGCCGATGTCGTAGTCGATAAGGCCGATAGCGTAATCATCATTCCCAAAGATGTAATACTTTCGTCCAGGAACAGGAAGTATGTGTACATAGTAGAAAAAAATACGGCTATCGTACGTAATATACAGACGGGTCTTGAAGATGAAGATAATATCCAGGTGACCGAAGGCCTGAATGAAAATGACAATCTCATCGTACGAGGATATGAGACGCTGCGTGAGAATAGCCGCGTCAAAGTGTTGAAATAAATCCGTTTGCCTGATATAATAGCTTTATGTACGTTTTAAGATTACATATTAGATGAGAAATATAATCAGATTAGCGATAAATAATCCTGTTACCATAAGCATGGTTGTACTGGCCATATTGTTGCTGGGTAAAATTTCGTATGACCGTCTGAATGTGGATTTGTTGCCTGACATGAATTCTCCGCGTCTCTTTGTTGAGATTGAAGCGGGTGAGCGTCCGCCGGAAGAGATAGAGAAAAGGTTTGTGGAAAACATGGAATCGATGGCTATACGCCAGAGTGATGTGACGCAGGTATCGTCGGTCGTTAAGGCGGGTTCCGCGCGTATAACGGTCGAATATCTGCAAAACAAGGATATGGACGAAGCTTTTCTTGACCTTCAGAAAGCGATGAGTTCGTTTTCCGGGAATGAAGATATAGAATCCGTCAATATCACGCAGCACGACCCTAATACGGCGCCTGTAACGCTTATTGCAATGTCGCACCGTTCGATAAGGGATATGGCCGAATTGCGCAAAATGGCGGAAAGTTATATACGTAACGAACTGATCCGTCTCGAAGGGGTTGCCGAAGTAGCGCTTTCTGGGCAGGAATCGTCTGTCCTGACAATAAAGACCGACCCGTATAAGTTGAGTGCGTTCGGCCTGACGATGAATGATATCGCTTCCCGGATAGAAGCTAATAATCAAAGTATTTCGGGAGGGCGTGTGAGTGAGCTGGGATTGCAGTATATCGTGAAGAGTTCGTCACTGTTTACTTCCGAAGCTGATTTTGAGAACCTTATCGTCAGTTATAAGCCGACCGAAGCATCTGGTGCGGGAACGACTTCGACGGCGGCAGGAGCGTCCGCTTCGACAGCCGGTAACAGTAATGCTCCGTTATTTCTGCGCGAAGTTGCAACCGTAAAATTTGAAAATGCACGACCGGAAAATATCGTGCGTATAAACGGCGAACGATGTATCGGATTGTCTGTTTATAAGGAGATGCAGTACAATACGGTGCGGGTAGTCGACCTGATTAGCCGTCAGCTGGGTATTATCGAACAGGCTTTGCCCGGATATAGCTTCCAGGTCATCAGCGATCAGGGGACATTTATAAAACAGGCTATCGGAGAAGTGAAGGATAGCGCTGTTTTGGGGATCATACTTGCCGTATTGGTGCTGTTTGTTTTTCTTCGCCGTATCGGTACGACCCTAATCGTCAGCCTGTCGATACCCATTTCTATTGTGGCGACATTTAATCTTATGTATTTCAACGGATTGACGATCAACGTGATGACTTTAGGCGGGCTGGCATTAGGCGGAGGTATGCTCGTCGATAATGCCATTGTGGTGATAGAAAGCATATTTCGAAGTCATGAACGGGGAATCGGTCGCGAAGATTCGATTGTCACGGGTACGCATGAAGTAGCGGGAGCCGTGATTGCTTCCACATTGACGACAATCGTCGTATTCCTTCCCATTGTATACCTGCACGGCGCTTCCGGCGAGTTGTTTAAAGATCAGGCCTGGACGGTAGCGTTTTCGCTTCTGTCTTCGCTGTTTGTCGCTTTACTCGTGATACCGATGCTGTATGACAAATTGTCGGGACGCAAAAATGTGAAGATCGAAACAAAATCCGTTCGGCTCGGATGGTACAGCAGCATGCTCGCTTTGATTATCCGGCGGCGCTGGTTCGTCATCGGAATCTCTGTGTTGTTGCTGATCGTGACGATACTGCTTTTACCGTTTGTGGGAACGGAGTTCCTGCCGCGTTCGGAGAGTAAAACCTTCACCGTTTTGGCAAAACTGCCCGAAGGCACCCGTATTGAACGTACCGATGCCGCAGTCGGCAATCTGGAATATTTGCTCCATACGATAATCGGCGACAGCTTGTGTACCGTATATAGCCATGTCGGTAAAGGCACGTCGGAAAATGAAGTGTTTGAAGGCGAACATACGGCGATGATGAAAGTGATACTTTCGGAATCATCGCCAATATCACCCGCAGAAGTCATGGCGCGCCTTGTGACTGCTACAGACAATATTGAAGGGCTTGAGCTTACGTTCAAACAGGATGATAATTCTTTAGGCACGCTTTTCGGAGACGAAGAAGCTCCTCTCATTGTGGAGATCAAAGGTGAAGATCTGGACGAAATCGTAGCGATTACCGACGAAGTAATGATGAAGCTGGAGGCTGTTGACGGCATCTATAATATGAAATCATCAATGGCGGACGGCGCTCCCGAATTGACGGTGTCGATAGACCGCGTGATGGCGGGTATAAACAATCTCGCCGTTTCGACGGTCATAGAACAATTGCGGCAACAGTTACAGGGACGGGAAGTCGGGAAAATGGATTATAAAGGCGAAATGCGTGATATTATAATTAAGGTTCCGGATATCACCGTAAACGAATTGCGGAATCTTGTTATCAAAAACGGCAATCAGGAATTTCGCTTGCATGAGATTGCTACTGTAACAAGTTCGTTGGCCCCGAAAGAAATATTCCGCCGCAATCAAAGCCGTATAAATAAGATACTGGCCGATAAGGATGTGGATAAGTCGCTGGATAAAGTCGCCCAACAAATACGCCGGACTGTCGCCGGCATAGACCTTCCGGTAAATTATTCGATAGTCGTGACGGGAGAAGAAGAAAAACGCCGGGAATCGATGGACAGCCTGATGTTCGCGTTGCTTTTATCGGTCATACTCGTATATATGGTGCTGGCATCGCAGTTTGAGTCGTTGCTGCATCCGTTCACAATTCTGTTGACAATACCGCTTGCCCTTGTCGGCGCCATACTGCTGTTTTTGATTACCGGCATAACGATTAATATAATGGGCATTATCGGTATCATTATGCTGGCGGGTATAGCGGTCAACAACTCCATCATCTTAGTAGGGCGCATCAACCAGTTGAAAACGGTCATGAATCTTACGGAGGCGGTTATACAGGCGGGACAACAGCGCATACGACCTATCATCATGACAAGTCTTACGACGATTCTTGCGTTGTTGCCGATGTCGTTTAATATAGGTGAAGGCGCAGCCTTGCGTTCATCAATGGCAATTGCTGTTATCGGCGGGCTCGTCACCTCAACGTTAATGAGCCTCGTCGTCATTCCGTGTGTGTATTATGTGTTTGAACAAATGAAAAACAGAATGAAGCGAAAAGGATGAATTTTCTGTTAAATAGAAGAATAGCAATCGGTATGTTGTTTATATCGCTTACCCTGCTGGGGTATGTGTCATATAAACAATTGCCTGTGGAATTGTTGCCCAACGCAGAACTTCCCGTTCTGTTCGTGTCCGTTAGTTCACAGCAGGAGATGGATCCTTCTTATGTGGAATCGGAGGTGATCATTCCGCTTGAAGGCGCGGTAAGCGCTATTGGAGGGGTTGATAAGATACAATCGGAAATAAGTAACCGCCAGTCGTCCATCCGCATTGATTTTAAGGCGAATGTAAACTTTAAGACGACGTCGCTGAGGTTGGAAGAGAAGATGAAAGAAGTATCGTCGTCGCTCCCCGAAGGTTTTGTCGTACGCGTCCAGAAAGTGGATGTGGCGAGGATGAACAATAATTTCATGACGTTGCAGGTGCGGGGGTCGGGAGGAGTCGATCGCGTACGTAACATAGTAGATGAAGAGATACAGTCGGAACTGGAAAATATTGACGGTGTTGCAGCCGTCAATGTATACGGCGGCCGTGAAAAAGCCATCGAAGTGAGGCTTGACAAAGAGGCTTGTAAGGCGCTTAACCTTACCACTTCGAGGATAAGCAACCTGCTGAACAGTAATACGCAGGAAAAAGTATTCGTCGGGAATGTGAAAGAATCCGGAAGTCAGTATTTTGTTCACGTTAATTCGTCATATACGAAAGTGTCCGACCTCGAACAGATCGTCGTGGCGCAAGGCCCGGTATTACTTAAAGATGTGGCGACTGTCTTTTTCGACCTGAAGGAAGAAACATCATTCAGCCGTGTGAATGGTAAAGAAGCGATATCCGTTTCGCTTGTCAATGATGCGCAGGCAAATCTTATCGAATTGTCGCACCGTACGACGGAGGTTATCGAACGCCTGAATGAACGCCTGAAAATTCAGGATGTCGAGATTGTCGTCGATTCCAATACCGCCGATACGATGGAAAACAATATCAACCAGATTATAAACCTGGCGCTTGTTGGCGGACTGCTTGCGATAGTGGTGCTTTGGTTTTTTCTTAAAAATATAAGGTTGGTAATCTTCATTGCCTTATCCATGCCGATATCCGTCTATACGGCTTTTAATTTCTTCTATGCGGCGGGAATTACGATAAACAGTCTTACGCTTGTCGGCATGGCGCTGGCTGTCGGAATGTTACTCGATAACAGCGTCGTTGTGCTTGAAAATATCTATCGGCTGTCGGGCGCCGGCATGTCGCCCGAACGTTCCGTCACACAGGGTACAAAGGAAGTATGGCGTTCTATTGTCGCAGCGACCCTTACGACGATAACCGTCTTTCTGCCCTTTGTCTTTTCCGACAATTTTCTGATAAAACTGGTAGGGAACAGTATCGGAGTGTCTATCGTATCGACGCTTCTTGTTTCCATGTTAGTAGCGCTACTGTTTGTGCCGATGACCGCTTACCTGATGTTGCGGCGGAAAAATGTCGACAGCATATTTTATGAGAAAGTATCGCTTTCGCAGCGTCCTGTGCAGATTTACCTTGTTCTTTTGAAGACTTGTATGCGTAATTCCGGGGTAGCGGTGTTCGGCTCCGTAATCCTGCTTTTTGCGACGTTGATCTTATCGCTTGCTACAAATGTGCAACAGAACAGGGAAGTAGATGCCGACCGTTTTAATGTCTATGTTACTATGCGTACGGGCAGCACGCTCGAAAGTACGGATAAAGTCGTGCAAGCGCTCGAAGAACGCCTGAATGAAATACCGGAAAAAAAAGATATCATTTGCCGTATTAATGAAGAAGAGGCTGTATTGACACTCGTTTTGCAGGAGGATTATCAGAAAATAGGCAAACGTAAGATTACCGAAATAAAAGCGGATGTACAATCGAAAATGCCGAATGTCGAAGGAGCGGAAATATCGGTATCGGACGCCACGGGAGGACAGAACCGTGGCGGTGAAGTGGGAGGAATGATTGCGTTTATGGGTATGCTGGGCATAGGCGACAATCAGGAACGGGTAATTATAAAAGGTTCCGATTATGAGATGATGCAACTTGTTGCCGAGGATATACGCTATTATCTCGACGAGCAGGATTTCATCCGTAATTCGTGGGTCTCGTATGCCCGCCGCCAGCCGGAAGTGCGTCTTAATTTCGATCAGGTTTTGCTCACTTCTTACGGGATAACACGCACTAATATCACATCGGGATTGGCAGACCTGAATACGGAATATTCGTCGGGAACGACTTTTAAGGTAGGAGAGGAATCCTACGATATTATCATCCGCGACAAGACGCCGGAAGAAGAGGAGGAAGAAGAAAAAAAACAAAAAACGATAGATGACCTTGAAGCCGTGCAAATCATGAATGCAAACGGCGGTTTGCATAGCTTGCAGGATATAGCGACCGTGAATAGAGCTTTCGGACGCTCGCGCATAACGCGCGTTAACCAGGATAAACAGCTCGAAGTACGCTATAATTTTATCCGGAGCGTCGAACAGTCTAAATCCTTGCTCGAAAGTTATCGTACGGATATAGACCAGCTGATTGCCAATTATAACCTTCCGGCAGGTATTGCCATCGAAGTGATACACGAAGAAGACCTCTTTGCCGAATTTAAATTCCTCATTATCGCAGCATTTCTGTTGATATTTATGATATTGGCCTGCGTCTTTGAATCTGTGACAACCCCGTTTGTCCTGCTGTTTTCCATCCCCTTGGCGGCTATAGGCTCGTTATTGGCTTTGCTTTTGACGGGCAACAGTCTGCTCAGCGCTAATACGTTGACCGGATTCCTTATTCTGCTGGGCGTCGTGGTGAATAACGGCATAATACTGATAGATTATGCCAATATATTACGCAAACGCGGCTTTCGTCGTGAACGTGCGCTGATTATGGCCGGGTTATCCCGTATACGTCCGATACTTATAACGAGTATAACGACGATCATTGCCATGTTCCCGATGGCTATGGGCGATACCGAATACTCCGGCGCGATAGGCGCACCGTTTGCCATAACGGTTATCGGCGGGCTTGCTTTCTCGTCGTTGCTGACACTGGTAATCATTCCGACGGTTTGTATGGGGCTGGAAAATACATTGATATGGTATCGCACCCTGTCGCACAAAATAAAAATCCTGCATCTCCTGCTTATTCTGGCCGGGACGCTGGGTATTTATCTTTATGCCGACGGGCTGTTATGGCAATCATTATATCTGGTGGCGCTTATCATTCTTGTTCCGGGTATTACGTATTTTGCCCAGACGAGTCTCCGGCGGGCAAAAGCCGATATTGTTGACCCGGACAAGGATATATATATCGTGATCCGTAATCTTGTGAAAATATACGACCGTACCGGACGCTTCTCGCGCCAGTGGAACAGTGGCCTGGAACTGAGAAAACGACTTGGAATCAGCAATGAATATCATTCGCTGAAAGATTTTGTAAATATCGGCTGGCAGTTTGCCCTCTGGGGTTTCGGAATATATTTTACGTATTTCTACGTGGAAAACAAATTGTGGAGCTTCGTCCTGTCTTTTGCGGTTTATTCCGCCACGTTATACTTATGGCATAAAATCAGAACATGGTTGTTTTACCGTTTCAACGAGAGTAAGGCTGTAAAATATATGAACCGTATCATCTTCTGGAGTATACCTCCCTTCATTTTATACGGGTTGTATATGAAACTTGATAATCCGGCGATGACGGCTATCATCGGAGTTTTGTGGGGACTTGGGATTGCCATATATGTTACGTCCCAATATTTGTATGAGAGGGATATCAATATAGAACGCGTAAGCGGTCGTTTTGCCGGATTCAGGCGTTCGTTATTCCGTTTTATAAAAAGCGTCCCGCTTATAGGGAAACGTCGCCGTCCGTTCAAAGCTTTGCGGGGCGTATCTTTCAACATAAAAACCGGGATGTTCGGTTTGCTTGGCCCTAACGGAGCCGGTAAATCAACTTTTATGCGCATCATCACCGGCATACTGGAACAAAGCTACGGCAGTATCTGGATTAATGGTCTTGATACGCGCGTATACCGCGAAGAACTGCAGAGTTTGATCGGATTCCTCCCGCAGGAGTTCGGCACATACGAAAATATGACGTCATGGGAGTTTCTGGATTATCAGGCGATAATGAAGGGGCTGACCGATGAAGCGACGAGAAGTGCTCGGATAGCATACGTACTTAAGGCCGTACACATGTATGAACGCAAAGATGATAAAATAGGCTCATTCTCGGGAGGAATGAAGCAGCGGGTCGGTATTGCGCTGATATTGCTGCATCTGCCGCGTATCCTTGTCGTCGACGAACCTACGGCAGGCCTTGACCCGCGCGAACGTATACGTTTCCGTAACCTGCTCGTAGAATTGAGTAAAGACCGGATCGTGATATTTTCTACCCATATTATCGAAGATATCTCAAGTTCATGTAATCAGGTAGTGGTGATTAATAAAGGCGAACTCAGGTATTTCGGCGAACCGGAGAACATGGTAAATATGGCGGAAGGAAAGATATGGCAGTTCCATATCGACAGGGAAGCGTTTGATGAGAAACTGGATAAATCGTTAGTAATACATAACATTCAGGATGGCGACGGGATACAGGTGCGTTATCTGTCGGTCGAACAGCCTTATCCGGGTGCCGTACGGGTTGAAGCTAACCTTGAAGACGCCTATCTGTGCCTGTTGAAGAATATGTAAGACTGTTTTATTTAAAAGAGATATAAAAATAACCGAATCTTTAGCATATGCGATTAAAAAATTATACAAAGCTGGTAACAAAAGTTGTACGATATAATCTGAAAATTATATTTGCAGGGAAGTTCTTCTGGTTTCTGCTGGCGGCTTTCGCCTTTTTTGCGTTCTTCATGTTCCAGCAGGCATGGAACAGGAGTGAAATAAATGAAGGTTCGATATACGACCTGTTGTTGTTCCCCTGCTTACTTCTGATATTCTATCCGGTTGTGTTCGGTATTCAGAATGACGAAGACAGCCGGATACTGGAAATCATCTTCGGTATTCCCAATTATCGTTACAAAGTATGGGGCGTTCGCATGTTGATGGTATATGTCGCGAATTATTGTATCCTTGTCGTATTCGCATATGTCGCCCGTCTGCTGCTGTACCCCGTGAATATATTCGAGATGGCGGCGCAACTTATCTTTCCGATGTTATTTTTCGGTAATCTTGCCTTTATGTTCTCCACCATCACGCGGAGTGGAAACGGAACCGCCGTCATTGTGATTATTATCGGATTGTTATTTTTTATTTTTCTAAATTCCAGTCCGGAAATTCGTAATTCATTCTGGAACGTGTTTATCAACCCGTTTGCCATACCGAACAGTATTCATCCCGTGATATGGCAGGATACCATCCTTAAAAGCCGCCTGTTCCTCTTCGTAGGCGGTATTGTATGGCTGATGGTCGGTCTTCTGAATCTCCAGAAACGGGAGAAGTTTGTATAGCGCGCCGGGTTAAGTTGCCGCTGGAAGAAACTCATACGCACGCGTCTGGAAATACCTGCAAGTAGAGCGCAATGCGGTCATTGTTGCAACTCCCGATCACTGGCATCAGCCGATTTCAATCGCTGCCGTGAAAGCCGGCAAACATGTGTATTGTGAAAAACCTGTCATTCACAAAGTGAAAGAAGCTCAGGCGTTGATTGATGCACAAAAAGCCGCCGGCTCGTATTTCCAAGCCGGAAGTCAGGGTATGGCGTCTTTGGGAAACCGGAAAGCAAGGCAGCTGGTTTTAGCGGGATTCCTCGGTAAAATAAACTTCATCGACGGGCAATTCTCCGCTGCTCCCGGCTTATTGGGAAATTATCCGATACCCGGCGACGCCTCGGAAAAGACAATATGGTGGGAACAATTCATCGGTAATGCGCCCAAATATAAGTTCGACGCACAACGCTTCTTTTATTGGAGAAACCGGAAAGATTACGGCACCGGTATCGCCGGAGATTTATTTGTTCATGTATTGGCCAGCCTGCATTACATAACAGACGCTGTTGGCCCTGAAAAAATCTATTGCACAGGTGGCATACGTCATTATACCGACGGTTACAGGGATACCCCGGACGTGATGTTCGGATATCTGGATTATCCCGACAGACATAACACAGGCGCGTTCACCGTACAGTTAGGCGCTAATTATGCCGACGGCGTCTCCAAAAAATGGGGTAGCATGGACTTCCGCATCACAGGTTCGGAAGGCGTTCTGGATGTCGGATGGGACAAAGTAACATTCAAATCCCTGAAAGAAATCGACTGACAATTGACAATTGACAGTTGACAATTGTCAATTATCAATTGTCAATTATCAATTATCAATTATCATGCATCCAACGGAAGAAATGGGCGGCAATCTGTATTCCAAAGAAGAATTTTTTAATATACGGTCGATGTTTTCAATTTATGGCGCGTAAGCGATCGATTTGCCGGATCGAGGCGTTCGTTATCCCGTTATCCCGTTCGTTATACGGAAAGCGTTCAGCTTATATATTCACAAGCCTTCAAGACAGGGCAAAGCCGGCTGCCTGTTTGCCGATTTCCGGAATCGGCAGTCCATAATTATTTCGTGTTGGACAGTTTTTAAATATTATATAATTCCGGGCGTCGGATATACGTTTTGCGTCTTTTTTGCGTTATATTATATTGTTGGAAAAGTAAGAAAATGAAGATTCGTACAATTATAATAGCGTTGCTTATAAGTAAATTGTTTGGGATAAGTCTGTCTGGTCAGGAGAGTAAACGGGCGAAAATTTTCGGGAACGTGCGCGATGCGGAAGGTAATCCGGTAGAATTGGTCAATGTTAGTGTGAAGGGTACAATTATCGGTACGGCGACAAACGAGAAAGGATATTATTCCTTGTCGGCAAACAAAGGCGATTCGGTAGTCCTTGTATTTTCATGTCTCGGATATAACAAGGCAGAGCGTATTATACCGACGTTGTCGCAGGATATGCGTTTGAATGTGAAGATGAGCTATATGTCTGTTGAACTTGGCGAAGTATCCGTTACCGCTCACCGGGTCAGGACGGATATGATGGAGACGCTGGATGTGGGGAAACTGAAAATCTTGCCGGATCCTTTCGGCGGCAGTATTGAAAGTCTGATTATTACTTATGCCGGCGTCTCGTCGAATAATGAACTAAGCTCGCAATATTCCGTCAGAGGCGGCAGTTATGATGAAAATATTATTTATGTCAACGGGCTGGAAGTCTTTCGCCCTTTTCTGATACGTTCCGGCCAACAGGAAGGACTGAGTTTTATAAATCCGGAAATGACCGAAAATGTACAGTTCTCGGCCGGAGGTTTTGAGGCGCGGTACGGTGATAAAATGAGTTCGGTACTGGATATTACCTATAAGAAACCAAAGGAACTGGAAGGCTCGGTTAGCGCAAGCCTGATGGGTGCAAGCGCTTATGTGGGCAGCTCGGTCGGTAAATTCACGCAGGTGACCGGCCTGCGGTATAAAACAAACCGCTCCCTCCTGGGGACGCTGGATACGGAGGCGGAATACGATCCCAATTATACCGACTTGCAGACTTTTATTACGTATCGTCTTACGCCGAAACTGGAAGCCGATTTTTTGGGTAACATGTCGATAAACAATTATAATTTTATCCCTCACGAACGGGAGACTCTTTATGGCACACTACAAAACCCGCGTGCTATCCGAGTTTATTTTGAAGGAAAGGAACGTGACCGTTTTCAGAAGACGTTTGGGGCGCTGACATTGAAATATACGCAGCATGAGAATTTGCAGTATGGCATCCAGACATCCGCTTTTAACAGTCGGGAAGAGGAGAGTTATGATATTACGGGCGCATATAATCAAAATATTGCGGAAGCCGGAACAACGACCGAAGAAATTATCTCGCCGCGTGATATAGCCTTTTATCGCGAACATGCCCGTAACAGGCTGAATTCGAATGTCGCTAATGCCGGCGTTTTCGGTATAGCCAAAATAAATGCGGCTAATACATTGAAATTTGGAGTGAATGTCCAGTATGAACATATAATAGACTGCATAAGCGAATGGGAAAGCCGGGATTCGTCCGGATACAGCCTTCCGCAGACAGGCGATGCAGTAAATGTTATTTCCAATTTATTTTCGGATAACAAACTGGAAAGCTGGCGTTATTCGGCTTATCTTCAGGATGTTTTCAAATTCCGTACGGAGGAAGGACTGTTTACTGTAATCGGCGGATTACGCGGCAGCTACTGGGATTACAATAACGAATTTATCGTAAGCCCCAGAGCTTCCGTCGGATTTATTCCCAATTCAACCCGGAATTTAATACTGCGTTTTGCAACGGGGTTTTATTATCAGCCTCCGTTTTACAAAGAATTGCGTGTGAAGGAACAGGATGACTTTGGAAATAATATCATCAAACTTAATGATAAACTGAAGTCCCAGCGTTCAACCCACTTCATTTTAGGCGGAGACTATACCTTTCGCGCTGCAGGACGGAATTTCAAATTTACGTCGGAACTGTATTATAAGATGTTAGATGATATCAATCCCTATACGGTTGATAATGTTAAGATTCGCTATTATGGTGAAAACTGCGCCGAAGGATATGCAATGGGTATTGACATGAAATTTTTCGGGGAGTTTGTGCCCGGAGCCGACTCCTGGTTGAGTGTTTCTTTCGTGCGTTCGAAGCTGACGATTAATGGAGAGATAGAAGCGCCGATGCCGAATGACCAGGGATATAACGTATCGTTATACTTTCAGGATTATTTTCCGGGGAACAGGCGGGCAATGGTCAATCTGAAAGGGATATTATCCGGCGGACTGCCTGTGACAACGCCTAACAGAGGATGGGAATCGTATCTGCGTCGCCTCCCTCCGTACCGTCGTGTGGATATCGGTTTCTCATATCAGATTGCCGGCGGAAAAGATGCAATTATGGACCGTCCTTTCTTCTGCAATTTTAAAAATATATGGCTTGGCGTGGATATGTTCAATCTTTTTGATATCAGTAATACGAACTCTTATTATTGGATAACGGATGTATATAACCGTCAACATCCCGTTCCGAATTTCCTGACCGGTCGTCAGTTGAATGTCCGACTTAGCGTTGATTTCTGAACAAATCAAAATTGACGGAAGACCCCAAAAATCGCTTAACATTAAAATGCCTGAAGATTGCTCCCGACTTCTAAAATTCGTCAAAAATATGTTTTAAAACATATGAATTATGTTTGCAAATAATGAAATAATGCGTATTTTTGGCGCGAACATAGATTACATAATATATTTATGATAAGTATGCAAAATTGTTTATATGAAAAATCACATCGTGAAACAATGCTTTAGAGCATTTTCTGAGTGCTTGTTTGCGGTAATTTAAAAGCGTTCTTTTAAGTGAAAAGTTTTTAGACAAATATATATTACAAACTTAAAATTAATGGGTTATGAAAGTAAATGTACTATTAATGGCAGTCTTGATGACGGCGTTCAACGCTGGAATTTACAGTCAAGACAAATTATCGGAACATACAAGCATGACTGCGCCTGTATCCGACGGAAATACGGTTTCCAGCCTGCCCGACAAAGGAAGAAAGGTTGAAAACGGCCTCTTTTTCACCAAGTCCACATACGGGAATACAGATGCTCAATCCGATGCATCATCAGACCTGAAAGGGACAAAAAAACTCTCGAAAACTTTTG
>JAITBC010000313.1 GCA_031283785.1 Tannerella sp.
GAGATTGTTATAGGGGCATCAGTAGTTGTCAAAGGAACATCCGTGGGAATACTTACCGATTCCGAGGGAAAGTTTTCGCTTGATGTCCCCGAAAATGCAGCAATCATGGTTGTAAGCTATATCGGATTTAAAGAAAAAGAAGTGGATGTAGCTCCATACGTAGAGGTAGTGTTAGAACCGGATGTATCTGCTTTGGACGAAGTTGTCGTAGTTGCATACGGGACGGCGAAAAAGAGCGCATTTACAGGGTCGGCTACCACTATTAAAGGTGAAACTCTTGAGAAGATACAGTCGTCAAATTTGAGTAAGTCGCTGGAAGGCAAAGTTGCCGGAATGGAAACAACTTCGGGGTCGGGACAGCCGGGAGCATCAGCATCTATTATTGTCAGAGGTTTAGGCTCTATAAGTGCGTCACGCAGTCCTTTGATTATAATGGACGGAGTTCCATACGAAGGTTCATTAAACTCGATTTCGGCATACGATGTTGAAACAATGACCGTATTGAAAGATGCCGCTGCCAACTCCATGTACGGAGCAAGAGGGTCGAATGGCGTAATTATTATTACGACCAAAAAAGGAAAATCGGGGAAAACATCGCTGAATTTTGATGCCCGTATTGGTGTAAATGACAGAGGGATTCCGACTTACGACATAATACAGGATCCCGGTGAGTTTTATGAGTTGTATTGGGAGTCGTTACGGAATAAAAATCTGGAATCAATGAGTTATTTGGAAGCAAATCTTGCCGCAAGCACCGATTTGATTGATAACAGTTTGAAATATAATGTTTATAAGAATGTTCCCAATAATAAACTTATTGACCCTGCAACTGGAAAACTGAATCCAAATGCAACCGTTAAAAAATGGAATGACAGCTGGCTGAAAGATCCGTTCACAAACGGTCTTCGTCAGGAGTATAACTTTAATGTAAGCGCAGGAACGGGAAAAACAGATATATATGCTTCACTCTCGTATTTGGATGATAACGGTTATGTAGTCAATTCGGATTTTAAACGGGTAACGACACGTTTAAAGATAGATCAGAAAATCACCGATTTTATGAAAGTGGGAGGTTCTGTGGGATATACAAATACAGCCCAGAACAATGTCGATGCTTCAGGTTCGAATTACAGCAATATATTCATGTTCGGACAGCAAATAGCGCCGATATACCCAATCTATCTGTATGACATTGACAGCGGAGACCTGATTCTTGATTCGAAGAAACAGCGGCAATATGATTTCGGAACCGAGTTCACCCGGCCTTATTCATCGGAACAAAATCCGCTGGCAACAATTGCAGCCAATATAAAGAAAAATATTTATGATGTGGTAACATCAAGAGGTTATTTTGAAGTTACCTTTTTGAAGGATTTCAAATTTACCGCAAATCTGTCTTACGACATCTTCAATTTGTCTTTGACTGATTATGCAACGCCAATAGGCGGCGATGCAAAAGATGTAGGAGGGCGCGGATACAAAGAATCTACCCGGTACACAGCGTTAAATGCAAATCAGTTGTTGAATTATTCAAAAAAAATAAACAGCCATTCTGTGGATGTACTGCTGGGACACGAATCAAAAAAAGACAGCAGTCAGGATTTATGGGGACACATGACCAAATTTGTCAATCCGGAAAATCCGGAATTTTCAAATGCCGCTTTGTATCAGGACATGAGTTCCAGCTATCAGGAGTATTCTCTGGAAGGATATTTCAGCCGGCTGGAATATAATTATGCCGACAAATATTATGTAACAGCCAGCCTTCGTGCCGATGCTTCTTCACGTTTTCATCCCGACGTTCGCTGGGGAAATTTCTGGGCTTTGGGCGCTTCGTGGAGGCTTTCAAAAGAATCGTTTTTTAATGATGTTTCATTTATTAATGATTTGAAAATAAAAGCCAGTTACGGAACTCAGGGTAACGATAATATTGGCGTATGGTATGCTTACAAGAATCTTTATTCGGTAAACAGAGTGGATGGAGAACCGGCCATGTCGTGGTCATTCAGAGGTAACCCCGAGCTGACATGGGAGAAAAGCAACAATTTCAATGCAGGTTTCGAAGCTCTGGCATGGGATGAGAGACTGTCATTAAATGTCGAGTATTTTATCAAAAAAACGACAGATTTGCTTTATATGCGTCCAATACCCGTTTCGGAAGGGCTGCCGGATGTTAAATGGGTAAACGACATTGATATGCAGAATAACGGTATTGAAGTTGAACTCGGTCTGGATTTAATCAAATCAAATGATTTGAAATGGGCAATAAATCTGAATGCCACACATTACAAAAACAAACTGACCAAACTGCCTTCCGACAAGCCGGAAACAGGCTATCAGGCAGGCTCCTACTGGAGGGAAATTGGCGGTTCGATATTCGATTATTATACTTATGAATATGCAGGTGTGGATAAAAATACGGGACGTGCTTTGTATAATAAATACACAAAAAATGAACAGAGCGGACTGGAAACGGTGGAAACGACTGCCGTACAGTCCGAAGCAACTCTCCGAAAAACCGGAAAAAATCCTATTCCCGACATATATGGAGGATTCGGTTCTTCGATAGATTTTAAAGGGTTTGATTTTTCTGTTCAGACTGCATTCCAATTAGGAGGTTATGTAATGGACGGTGTATATCAGGTATTTATGAATCCGGGAGATAAAGGAAGGAATTTTCATAAAGATTCGTTCAAAAGATGGACGCCCAACAATACCGATACGGATGTCCCGAAACTTATTTATGAAGACCAGAACCAGGCAGCTGTATCGGATCGCTGGCTGACAAAATCTTCGTATTTCAGTATTCGAAATATTACTCTGGGTTATTCGTTTCCCAAAAAATTGATACAGTCGGTAAAACTGGAAAAACTGCGTGTGTATGCCGTAGCCGACAATGTCTGGTACACATCGAACCGGAAGGGACTGGATGTACGCCAGTCGTTTGAAGGTTCGGTAGGTTATGCCTATTCTGTTTTAAGGACAATATCTTTTGGAGTTTCTGTTGGATTTTAATATGATAAAAAATAAAAGAATATGAAAAAAATTAAATATTTAGCAATTATAATTGCAGCCTCACTGTTCGTTGCATGCAGTGATGATTTTTTTGATACAGAGTATCAGGCCGGAATCGATTCGGAGACAGTAGATTATTTACTCGAAGAAAAACCGGATGGGCTTGTTAGTGCGTATGTAACCGCTATTTACAGTTATATGGTTGAAGCTTATGCTTACAATACTGATACACATGATATTTTTACATTCATGGCGGTACTGCATGCGGCAGATATGACGGCGCAGGATGTTGTACAGGCAACCTCTCACTGGTTTAATTATGATTATGACTTTGACAACCGTATGTTTAATTATCGCAGAACCCGTGCTACGTGGACTACTTTATATACGATGATTGCAAAAGCCAATACTATCGTTAACTTATATACAGAGGAACCGCAAAACACTGTTGCCAGAGGGGGACTTGGACAGGCACTTGCCATACGCGGACTGTCATACTATTATCTGATTCAGCTGTTTCAAAAATCGAACACAGGCGACGCCTCTGTTGCAGATTTGCCCGGAGTTCCCATGCGTTTTGCCGACAGCGAAGGCATTCCAGAGGAAGAAAGGACAAGTCTAACAAGCAGAAATACTGTTAAACAGGTTCGCCAGCAGATTGAAGCCGATTTGACTTATGCTGTCGAACTGCTGGAAGGTTATGAGCGTCCGTATAAATACTACGTTGACCAGTCTGTAGCAAGAGGTTTTCTTGCCCGGTTCTACCTGCTGGTCGGCGAATGGGACAAGG
>JAITBC010000326.1 GCA_031283785.1 Tannerella sp.
AATATATTAGCGAATTATGTACTAATGGACAGTTGGTTTGTAACCGATTTTATGTTGAAGTCAATACGTGAAATTAAAGGAGGACTGCTTCACGCTACGGGTATTTGTAAGATGGATAAGCGTAAATTTGAAGTGAACGGAAAATTATATAACTCTCAGACAATCATAACCATGAATGAGAACAAAAGAGGCAGGCTGCACGCTTGCCGGAAATTCAAATCAAAGTACATGACGCTTGTCGCAACATACAGCGGAACACCGGTTAAACTGTTTTATATCAAGTACAAAAATGCAAATCGCTGGACACTGTTGCTCACTGCCGATCTTTCCCTGTCCTTTGTAAAGGCGATGGAACTGTATCAAATCCGTTGGAGTATTGAAGTCATGTTTAACCCACATTGCAATTCACCGGATTATAAAATGCTGCAGATAAGTCAAGTCCATTTTCTCAAATTCCGATTTGTACACTACAAATTTTCGGTTTGTAATGGGTAACGGTTTGTATTTGAGGCGTCGATAAACGGCATCGCCCCTGGCTGTCGGATCGCGCTGCACCGGCGGGTAATGATCATTTCATCATAGCGGTTTTTGAGATACGGTCATAACATTTTTTGGGCGTTCATGATGTAGATTATTCTTTCTTTCACAAACCCTCAACGATGTGCGCAAAAGAGTACTTATGCCATCTTCTGCCTCGAATTTGGCTGATCCCGAATCCCATATCCGTATTGCGGCGGCATGCTAACGTTTGACGATTTTACCGACGCCACAGGTCGTCTTATCGCATATTTTGACAATATACATACCTCCTGACAGTTTTGATATATCAATATTCCCATTGACATTCGAACTATACTGAGATAAAACCTGTTTCCCGGAACTGTCGAATATTTCAATGACAAGCGGTTCTTTTAACAGATTCGGCCATCTGAAATACAACAGACCGTTTACTGTCGGATTCGGGAAAAGCAGAAACTCCGTTGCCGGCGCCGGTTTAGGAGTAGAAGCGACGGAACTTTTCACTAAACGATAGTGCATCACATCGTTTTTCCCGGTATGAGGAAGGGTATAGCTCAATTCATAGGTTGCCGTTTCCGCATCATACCATGCCTGCCACCAATCATTGCCGTGCACAGCCTGATTGACATTGATCCAGCTGTTGTTTTGCCATTGCTGCAATTGCCAACCGGAATATCCGGGAAGGTTTTTGACGGTTATCGGTACGTAACCGATTCCCCCGTTGACGGTAAAGTCACATACTACGTCGGCATCACCGCTTACAGCAATAATTTCGCAAGGCATATGTTTTTCTACAACGCCCACCGTGGCGGTCGCTTTCATTTTGGTTTGAACGGCATATAAATGGCTTAGCCTCCATGAGGTGAAATCTTCCGCCGGCATCTGGGTCAACACCTCACTCGGCCCGTAGTAGTCGTTTTTGCGAGCCGGCAGATTGATAAAGGCGACAGCGCCTTCCACGATGCTGCCGGCTGTGATCGTATTTCCAACCGCAGCAGGGGGACACAATTCGATCAGCGCTCCGGAGACCATGGTATTGGTAGTCCGGATATTGAATGCCGGCTTATGGTATTCCGTCCCGTTCATCGTTGCCTTAAAATCCAAAACGGACAACACTTTGTTGGCGCCGGCCCCATCGGTTCCGGGATGAGGTTGTCCGCCCAGAAAGGCAAACCACATCCCGTCGCCTCCTACTTCAATTCGCTGCATGTTTTCGCTCAGCAAGTAAGCATTTACGGTCGTCTTGGGGACGTTAAACTCTCCGTTGAAAGCCTGTCTGCCGATGCTGAAACCGACGATTCCGGCGTCGTTGCCTGCCGCCATTTTGTTGTAAATCCCCACATTGTATTCATCGGCGCCGAATTGATAAAAAGCAAGACGGGAAAAAGACACATCCTTAAGGAAGATATATTTGAAGGAATGGACAACTTTAGAGGCGTCGTCGGTGCGGGGCATTTCGGCTTTATATTCCATTTCAATCGCTCCGTCGGAGGTGACTCCCGTATAAATGACTTCGGTCACCACCGGCCCCTGTTTTTTAAATTGTGTACGCATACGCGCGAAAGGTATTTTCGGCAGGTGATCGGCGGTATGGTACACCAAGAAATCGGCTGCTCCTACATTGAGCGTCCAGTTATACCGTTCGTTGTTGACTCGTGAAGTGACGAGCGCAGGACATATATCGCCCAGAAATGACCGTGTCCATGCCTGATTGACGTCATAACAGAAATTCTCGCCGAAAGAGCCTAATGCCGCCGTCTCCCACTGCTGGTGACCACCCCAGCAGACCAGACAAAGCTGGGCATGGCTAACGGCAAAGACATTGCCGTAGCGGGCAAAGGGACAGGTATAATCGTAACTGACGCTTTGCCCGGCAGGCACTTCAATCAAGGTGTATCCGTGATACCACACACCTTCCCAGTTGCGGGCAGGGTCGTCCCACGGGCGGTTAGTACCGCCGCTGACGCTGTAGAAATGCCAATTTTTCGTCAATTGCACCTGTACGCCGATAGGTTCTCCGGTTTCCGTATCGCTTAGGAAGGGAGACAATCCGGTGACCGGAAGCGGCTCGTCTTTGACGAACTGCACCGGCACTCGAACGGTTTTGTCGCTGTGGTTGGTTAACGTGAAGGTAAGCCGATCGTATATATTTTGCTGTGCCGGATCGGAACTTTGACTGACCATATTATTCAAAGAAATACTTTTATAGCCTGTCGCCGTGACATTGTCCGTCGGCTGTTGCCGTCCCTTATTAGGTGAAACCTGCACGGCGGACACGGTAACTTTTTCGCGAGCGTCGTGCAGGGTTGCATCAGCGGAAGAGGCGTTGACGGACGGCAGGACGATTACCGAAAAGCCTGCGAATTTTTTAGCGGGAATAGTGATCCCGGCAGTGGTGAAAACTACGGTTTGGCTGTTCCTCGTAATAGTGGTGTTGCTGTTGTCGGGAATCATAAAGGTGATTCCCGACTGTCCCGCTTCGGTGACGGTAAGCGCCCGTCCGTTCATGCCGGTTATCCATTTGGAATAGGTATCGGGTAGCCGGATGGAGAAGGACAATTGCCCGTTATCGATCGAAACGGCGGAATGGATTTCAAAAGTGAGAGAAAGAAATTCCGGCATACAGGCTACTTCCATTCGCCCCCGCAAGTTGCTGTTACCTGCAAAAGTAAGGTACATCAGATCCAGTCGCTGCATGTACCGTCCGCTTTCAAGAATGCGAGTGGAATTATTACCTCCTTCTACCGCATCAACATTAAAGAATTTGAAAGATTGTCCGCCTACGGTAACGGAATAATCCATTTCTACTTCCGGCAGTGCGGCCATCATGCTGTTGTTCTGCGACAAAGCTTCGGTTTCCGAAGGAGACGACGTCAGCGCTCCCAGACGTACGATACCGCCGGCGACAGCGTCAACGGTCAAACCATAATAACCGGTCTGGATATTTACATGCCGTTTGTCGCCGTAGAAACCTTCGGCCCACCACATGTAGGAATAATCCCGCACGGATGGTTACTGGATATAACTTTCGCCGGCGTCCATCCGAACCGCCAGGAAAACAATACAAAGAGAAGTGATTATCTTTTTCATTTTGATAGATATAAATATGATATTTTATGTAATCCGCTTTCAACCGTAACGATATGGTCGCGATTGTCGGTCGATTTATTACCATTCAGGATATATTCGCTTGTCTGTTCGGGTAAAACGACACATGCGACGCTCCCGTGAGGCACAGTTAAAGACAGTTCCATGACATTCCCGTTTAAAGTCCAGTCGAGGTTCAACCTGCCGTAAGGCGTATCTTTTGAGGTTTTTGCCCATGTAACGCCTTTCGGTATTTGCGGTTCGATCCATATTTTTCGATATCCGGGGTCGTTTTCGTCGGGTCTGATACCGCCGACAGCCTGATAAAACCACAGGCCGATCCCATTGTAGCAGTTATGAATCCTGCTTCTGCTCCAGGAGGTTTTCCAGTTTTCCCAATGTTCCCAAGTGGTGGTAGCTCCGTTTTCAATCATGTAGAGATAACCCGGATAGTCTTTCTTTTTCAACATGCCATAGATGAAATCCGGCCGGTTGTTTTTGATAGCCCATTCGGTAAGCACCGGAATACCGACAAGCCCGCAGAAAAAATGTCCCTTTCTATTTTCCGTTTCCCGGATCAGGCTTTGGGTCGTCACGGGGACAAGAGGCGCCGGCGTAACTCCGGCAAGAAGTGGAAACGCCAGGTCGATCTGCGAGCCGGTGGCATAGATATGCTTATCTTCATCATAGAAATGTTTGTGTATTTCTTCCTTCAACCGTTCATTGGCTGTCGCATAACGTTGGGCATCGTCGTTACGTCCGAGCCGTAAGGCGATTTTTTCCATCATCCCGTAGCAGGTGCTGATAAAACTGTTGCCGACCAGATCGACCGTTTGCCTGTCGCTCTGGTCTAATCCGTCCGGCCCTGCCCAATCGCCGAGATACCATTTGTCCGGCCAGGGTTCCAGTAATCCTTTGGGGGAATATTTTTCCACATAACCAAGCCAGCGCTGCATGGCCGGATAATATTTTTCAATCAGGCGCACATTCCCGTAGTGTAGGTAAGTTTGCCACGATGCGGTAATCATAAATCCGCTGTAGTAGGGACCTCCTCCGCACCAGTAGGGATAAGGAGCGGCATAAGGCAGCCATCCGTCGTCCCGTTGGCAATCCGCCCATGCCGCCAGCCAGTTGGTATAGAGCGGAGAAAGATTGAACATGGTTTGCGCGGTTGCAGTAGAAGCGCTGCCGTCGCCTCCGTATCCCAATCTTTCCAAATGGGGGCAATCTACAATTACTCCGCCCAGGCTCAAGCATTGAAGCGTGTACTGTATCATATCGTGGATAGCGTTAAGATCATTGTCGGAGCATTGAAATGAGGATGAATTTTCGAATCCGGTACGGATAAAATAACCCGTAATATGATCCGGGGAAAGCGCCGTTATCCCGGAAATCCTGACGTACTGGAAACCGTGATAAGCGAATTTGTTGCAAAAATATTCTCTTTGCGCACCCGAGGCAACATAAATGTCTTTTTGCGCCTGATCTACCATTGTTCCGCTTTCATCCAGCTGATCGCCGTATGCTATTGTTATTTCCTGTCCCTTTTGCAAGCCGGCAAACTTGACGCCTGCCCATCCCGTCATGTTTTTGCCCATATCGACGAGCCATACGCTGTCGCGCAGTTTCTTAATGCCGGAAGGTTTGAGGCTGTCGGTGATGAAGTTGCTTTCCGTCATTTGCGGCGATACGACGTGTTCCGGTGTCTGAACGACTGCGGCAGGGCGCCATTTCAGCCGGTCGAGGGCGGAAGCGCTCATGTTTGCAGGAACAGCGGATGCATCTACCCGCTCGCCTCCAAACTGCTGCCACTGCCAGCTCCCTATACTCGAAAAACCGCTTTCGGCCGCCTGCCACGACGTATCGGTATGACACAGGGCCCGCCATTGACCGTGCCGATACATATCCAGTCTCGCTTTTACCAAAGGGCCTTCATAAGCGCCGCCGGGCAATCCCGGACGATACCATCCCTGCCCCAGCCAGATGACAAGCTCGTTGTTTCCCCTGTTCAGGTAAGGACTTATGTCATAAGTCAGGTACAACGACCGCTTATCCATTTGCGTAACTGCCGGAACAAGCACCTGTTCGCCTACTTTTTCCCCGTTTAAATAAACTTCGTGATAACCCAGCGAATTGACATACAGGAGGCACTTTCCCTCTCCGTTCCATTCGAATGATTTTCGTAACAGGGGACTTTGCGGGATTCCCGCATCTTTCGGGAATCCGATATAGGCGGCTTCCTGCAGTTCCGACGCCGACAGGGGCGTGCCGAAACACGCCGTTTGACTCCACTGCGACACCTCGTCCTTTTCATCCCATACGCGGACACGCCAATACACCAATATCCGTTCCATTAACGCTTCGCTTGACGGATAAGGCAACAAAACGGATGACGACGAAAGCACTTTGCCGGTATTGCACAAATCGGCTTTGCCCTCTTGCAACAAAACGCTGTCGGTAGCCGCCAATATCTGGTAAGCCGTTTGCTTGCCGCCGTTTCTGTTAAAATATATCTTCCAACTCAAATGGGGAGTATGGCTGTCGACACTCAACGGATTCGTCAGGTTTTCGCAGCGAAGGTCATAGACGCTGACAGGCGGCGGAGAATAATTCGCCACACAAGCAGCCAACAAAATACTTAAAGATAAGTACATAATTTTTGTCATACGATTATTTATTTTTTTAACTTGTTACTACTAATATATTTCTGGTGGTGATTTAAAAAGTATGCTGATTCAAACAAAGCCAAAATTAATGTAAAAAAACGCGAGGTTAAAGGCCTTAAAATGATTGAACAACATCTTTGAAAAACAGCAGGTTTTACGGAAAGCCCTGCGGATACGATGTCTCAGTCTGCAGTTATTTCCCTCGATACCAGCCGTATATTTCTTCCCCACAAGATGTTTTTCTCCCATGAATGTTGCTGTAAAACCATTCCAATCATCGGGTGGCAATACTTCCGCAGGTTACTTCCGAAGCCGACAGTTTTTTCTTCAAATTTCCGGCTGTTTTCAAGTCCCGTTTTCCCCAAACAAAAGCTGCGATTTCGCCCGTTGCTCTATGATAAGCATAGAGCAGTCTTACTTTCCTGCTTTTCCTGCCGGCATAAGTCCAAAGTCCGTCCACCTCCAAACAGGCATAATTGCCAAATTTTTATGACAGCATACCTTTTACATCACCACCAAATGGGCTTACCCTGTTTGCAGCATTTTATAATCTGACGGACTGCAATGCTGGTTAATCATTTCAACTCTTTTTACCCTGTATTCATAAGTGTAGAAATTACAGACGTGGGGCGGACAAATAGTCTGTTATCAGTTTTGCCGTTCGCGTAGAAGCGCCGGGATCTCCCAGCAGGGAAATCACGCGGTCATAGTCTTTAAGCATCTTTTCTTTATATGCATTGTCTTCTATTATGCGCCGGAGTTCTTCGTAGATTCTCCGTCCGGAAAATTTTGCGCCGAAAAGTTCCTGTACGACTTGCTTCCCGGCAATCAGGTTGACAAGGGAGATATATGGAACATGGAAAAAATGATCGAAAACAAAATTTATTAACCGCCCGCCCCCAATATAATAACAAACGACTTGCGGCACGCGGAATAAAGCCGTCTCAAGTGTCGCCGTTCCCGAAGTAACTAATGCGACTGAGGCATGCTCAAGCAAGTTACAGGTTTGTCCGTAAACGATTTTTACGCCGAAATCATCGCCAGTCTGCTTGCCGACATCCTGCCCGCCGCCGGCCAACTGCTCACCGCCTGTTGCCGACTTGCCGACGACCTGTTCACCGTCTGTTGCCGCTTTGCCGACGACCGCCTGCACGCATGTTGCCGCTTTGCCGACATCCCGCCCGCCGCCGACGCCCGCCTGCCCGCAGCCTTTCGCTTTGTCAACAGCCGCCTGTTCACCGCCTGTTGCCGGCCGGCTTTTCAAAACATGCTTATAATCGTCCGGCGTCAGTCCGGGAGCGCCGGCTATGACTGGCTGGAATCCGGGGAATCGCTCCGCGACCGATAACATTGCAGGGAGGTTCTGCTTTATTTCCGCCTTCCGGCTTCCGGCGAGTATCGCTATAACAGGTTTGCCTGTCAGTCCGTGATCTTTTACGAACGTGTCCGGTTTGTTTCTTCCCGATTCGCGGAACGCCGAGACGGAATCTACCGATGGATTCCCTACATAGTCGACCGGATAATTGAGCGACTTGAAAAATTCCGTTTCAAACGGCAATATGCAAAACATACGGTCTACATACCGGCGAAACGACTTGATGCGATATTTTTTCCACGCCCATATCTTAGGCGATATATAGTAGTAAACGGGTATATTCAGCCGCGTTTTCACGAATTTCGCCATTTTCAGATTGAAACCGGGATAATCGACTAATATCACCACATCGGGATTATATGCGCGAATGTCTTCACGGCACATACGCATATTCCGCAATATCGTACGCAAATGGAGCAACACGGGGATGACGCCCATATATGCCGTTTCACGGTAATGCCCGACAAGCGTCCCGCCTTCGGAGCGCATCAGGTCGCCGCCGAAAAAACGAAAATCCGCCGTCAAATCTTCTTTTTTCAATGCTGCCATCAGGTTCGACGCGTGCAAGTCGCCCGATGCTTCGCCTGCTATGAGATAATATTTCATTTTTTTAGCGAATAAGTAGATCACCTGATTACAGTGGATTGCGGCTTTATACGAATCGCTTTTTCAGCTCATTCATAAACGCGTAATCCGTTACATCCAGTTTGCAGGGTACGAGAGATGCATATCCGTTATTTAATAATGTTACGTCATTATCCGGATAATCCCGGCCTGTACGTTCATATTCGCCCGTAAGCCGGTATGCGGGCGCTCCGTTATCGTCCGTTTCACAGATATATTCGCGTACCCACTTGCCGTCTGTCTGGCGACCTGTGCGCAGGCCTCCGACGACCGGGATATTCGGAATATTCAGGTTCAGATACGTACCGTGCGGCAAACCGTGTTTTAAAAGATGTTCGGCCAGGAGATGCGCATAACGGCAAGAGGCGGAAAAATCAGCACCGGGAACGTATCCATGCATGGACACTCCCACCGAAGGAACATCAAACACACACCCTTCGAAAGCGGCGCCCATTGTCCCGGAGTAATGTACCGACAAAGCCTGATTCCCCCCGTGGTTAATACCCGACACAAGCAAATCCGGCTTACAGGGTAATATCTCGCTAACGGCAAGCTTGACGCAGTCGACGGGCGTCCCCGTGCAACTGTATACGGTCAGGCCTTCCTCCCGCCCGATCATATCATATTTCACCGGTGTCGTTGTTGTTATTGCACACGACATCCCGGAACGCGGGCCATCCGGAGCGAACACTACAATGTCTCCCAAATCACGTAACGCCGCCGTCAGCCGCCGTATGCCTTCCGCATCTACTCCATCATCGTTCGAAATCAGTATAAGCGGTTTCTTTTTATTCATTTCCAAAATAGTTCATATCTATCATTTGCATCAGTCCGTTTTCAGGCTTCCGCTTCCAATCGTCACCTACTCTTACTTTCAACCCTCGACATTTGCAATCTCCGGTCTTCTTGCGGATGACTCTTATTCGTCCCAATATCGGAAGGTTGCATAGCCTATATTATTGCGCGGTATAGAATGACCGCGGGTAATGTCTATATATTTCAGATTCGGGTTGTCATAGCACATCAGTACATTCACCTTTTTATTTTTACGCAAATCCAGTGCCGTCAATGAACAATTTACACAAGACAACTGTTCCAGCTTCGTGAATGTGTCCAGATATAAGGTTTTTAGAGGACTGTCACTACATTTCAGATTGATAATATTCGGGCAGTTGTCTATGTTAAGCGCTTCACATCTGAATGTCGCTTCTTCAAGCGATGCACATCCGGAGACGTTTAGTGTCGCGAGCCGTTGACAGGCGATTATTTTCAATGCAGGACAGTTTTCTATATTTAACAATAACTGAGGCCTTAAATAATCTGCCCTGACATCTTCCAGAGCAGGAAGATTCTTCAAGTCAACAGTAGCGGCTCCATCAAAATACGGATCTCTTATATATAATGTCCGAAGTGCCTTGCAGCGGCTCAGATCCATCGGGATGTCAAGTACGGCGCAATCTAAATTCTCCAGCATAGTCTGGTTACTCAAGTCCAACATTTCCACGTTTTTTATCATCCAAAAACGCAATGTTTTCAGTTTGCGCAGATTGGTTATGTCGCCAAGGATATTCCGGACGTCAACTTCTTCCAATTCGGTATTCTTCGAAATGTCAACATCTCCATACCGATAGTACAGTTTTCGTAACGAAGTGCACGGACTTGCATCAAACGATTTATCACTCCCACTAATCACTATTGTATTTAAGGCAGTACACCCAGTCAGATTTATATTAGTACTTTCATAAGAGAACTCGCCTTTTAAACTGAGCTCCTCCAGCTTGTCACAGCCCGAAAGGTCGATTGAGGCCGGTAAAACGTCCATTTCGCAATGCAGCTCTTTCAGTGGACTGACGCCGGTATCAATCGCTCCGATCTTTACGTACATCAAAATCAGTTTTTCAAGTGAACGGTAAGTCAATCCTGTTAATGTCAGGTTTACTCCGTGTCTATTATAGATGCATTGTAGCTCCCGAAGGTTTGTGTTGCGGCTCAGGTTTAAGGACGAGATTGTTGGATTTCGATTAAACGACAACACCTGAAGGTTTGTGTTACCGTCCAGATTCAGTGACGCGAGGTTTTGGTTATCATTACAGTATAATACCAGAAGATTCGTATTGTTGCTTAGGTTCAGCGACTTGAGATAGTAGTTTTCGGAACAATTCAAACAGTTTAACGCCGTGTTCTTACTTAAATCGATGGATTCGAATTCACACCCATCACAAGTGAGCAATACCAATGCCGTGTTTTGTGTCAGATCGAGGGCGTTAATTGGATTCCGACTACAATTGAGTGTTTCGAGCGCCGTAAAATACTGAATGCCTTTCAGCGAAGTGATTCGCCTGTCCGAGCAGTCAATATTGCGCACGGATTTTGCTTCGCGAAGACTGATTAAGCCGTCAGCGTCAGTGTCGAAGTTTTGCAACATATACTGTTCAAACAGCAGGTCGGGGAAAGCTTCTCTTGAAATATTTTCAACCTCATCCCGGCATCCCGTTACTGCAAACAATAAAAGTAATAAATAAATAAAACAGTTCGTTCTCATAGTTTTAATAAAAATGTTGTTCCCTGTTTAAAAACGGCAGAAATAATGAATTATTATATATACTCAACTCTGAATTCATTTACTTAGAAAACTATACTTTTGTCCAGGCATAAGCGCGGTATACGGAAAACTATGTTCCTTATGATAAGCATATATTACTCTTTAATGTAAGCCGTTTCGACTTTGAGAAGACGATTCCTGAGATTTTCGAAAAGGCTGCTGCGGATACGCAACGTCATCTCGCAGGTCATCTCAAACGTTTGGGATACGATTTCCGGCTGTTCTTCCTTTACGATTCGCATTATGCCGTTAAGGTGCGGATATTCGAAGGCGACCGTCAGTTCGCCGTCGACCGTGCGTTCTTCTGTTTCTGCGGCCGCAATCGCTCCGGCTGCTGCCGTACGATAAGCGACAATCAGTCCGCCTGTCCCAAGTTCGATACCGCCGAAATAACGGACGACAATCACCAGGATATCCGTCAGTTCATTGGAATTTATTTGCCCCAGAATCGGTTTGCCGGCTGTCGACGACGGTTCGCCGTCGTCGTTCGTCCGAAACGTTTTACGGTCGGCGCCCAGCATATACGCCCAGCATACATGCCGCGAATCATAATATTCCTTCCGGTACTCCTGCACATGCCGCTTCACCTCCTCCGGCGTCCTTACAGGCATGGCAAACGACAGGAAACGGCTTCGCTTCTCCGTATAATATCCTTCCGATAAACCTTTTATTGTCTTATAAGTATCTTCCGCCATTCGCATAACATCATTTCCATCCGGCATATGTTTCAATCCGGTATATGCGTTTCCTGTTCTTCGCCGAATGCGCGAAAATCTTTCATAATCTCCTCGATCTCCTCAATAAAATAAGGGTCTTTCACTTTACCTTTGACCATTTCATAATATTTTTCGATAGCCGGAAGCGCACAAATATCTTTACCGCGAAGCAGAAAATAAGGTTCTTCATTTTCTACGCATTGCTTAATCATCTGTATCGGATTTTTCATAAGAATAAATCAATTAAAAATTTAAACAAAAACATTTCCCTTTATCACCAAACTTTATCAGCTAACCTCTATACATTAACCCCTTTAAATTCCGTTTTCAAAAACCGGGCAGTATAGTTCTCCGTTTTTGTTGCGACGAATTGTTCCGGCGTCCCGGCAAAAAGCACGTAGCCTCCGCGTTGTCCGCCTTCAGGTCCCATATCAACGATATAATCGGCAGATTTTATCATATCCATATTATGTTCAATAATAATGATCGTATTTCCTTTGTCGACAAGTTTGTTCAGCACTCCGAGCAACACCCTGATATCGTCGAAATGCAGTCCTGTTGTGGGTTCATCGAGAACATACAGTGTCTTCCCCGTATCGCGTTTCGCCAGTTCCGTCGCCAGTTTGACGCGCTGACTTTCGCCTCCCGACAAGGTTGTCGACGGCTGGCCGAGTTTAATATATCCCAGTCCTACATCCTGCAGAACCTTGATTTTATTCAATATGGCAGGCACATTCTCAAAAAACTCGACGGCCATATTGATCGTCATATCCAGCACTTCGGCAATCGACTTACCGCGAAAACGCACTTCCAGCGTTTCCCGGTTATACCGTTTGCCGTGACAGTCATCACAGGGGACGTATACATCCGGAAGGAAATTCATTTCTATCGTTCTGTAACCATTCCCCTTACAGGTTTCGCATCGTCCTCCCGAAACATTAAAAGAAAAACGTCCGGGTTTATAACCGCGTATTTTTGACTCCGGCAGTTCTACGAACAAATTCCGTATATCGGAAAACACTCCCGTGTAGGTAGCCGGGTTACTGCGCGGCGAACGTCCGATCGGGGACTGGTCTACGCTGACGATTTTATCCGTATATTCTATCCCTTCTATGAATTCACATGGCAACGGCAATTCCGTCGAGCGGTAAAAATGCCGGCCGAGAGCAGGCCGCAACGTACCGTTTATCAATGTAGACTTACCGCTTCCGGATACTCCCGTAATACAGATCATCGTACCTAAGGGAAAAGATACGTTTATATTTTTCAGGTTATTCCCGCTTGCGCCTTTCATCGTCAGGAAATGCCCGTTACCTTTCCGCCTTATTGCAGGTATTTCGATCGACTTGCGGCCGTTCAGGTATGCCGACGTCAGGGTATCGGTTTTCATCATCTCCTGCGGCGTACCGGCAAAAACCACTTCACCGCCGAGGCGTCCCGCCTTCGGACCCATGTCGATCACATAATCGGCATTAAGCATCGTATCTTTATCATGTTCGACGACAATCACCGAGTTCCCGGCATCGCGCAAATCTTTCAACGAGTTGATAAGGCGCACGTTATCGCGCTGATGCAGTCCGATACTCGGCTCGTCGAGGATATAAAGCACATTCACCAAGCGGCTGCCTATCTGGGTAGCAAGGCGAATACGCTGGCTTTCGCCTCCCGACAGTGTCGCCGACGCCCTGTTGAGCGAAAGATAGTCAAGCCCTACGTCAAGGAGAAATTTCAACCGCGAACGTACTTCTTTCAATATCTCCGCCGCAATCTTTTTTTGCTGCCCTGACATCTTATCATCGACCGACATCATCCATTTATAAAGTTCCGATACGTCCCATTCCGACAGTTCGACAATATTCTTACCATCTATACGGTAATGCAGCGCTTCTTTATTCAGGCGTTGCCCGTTACATTCGGGACATACGGACGTGCTGATAAACTGTCCCGCCCATTTCTGCGCCGACAGCGACGCGTCGTCTTCCTGTTGCATCAATATGTATTTGGCGACGCCTTCATACGACAAAATATAGTTCGAACTGCCTATATATTCATTCTGTATATGCAGGCGTTCGTCCGTTCCGTTCATTATCTCGTCGATTGCATCATCCGGCAAATCCCGTACAGGCGTGTTGATGGTAACGCCATGCTTCTTACAAAGCGCATCAATCTGCCAAAAAATCATGGAGTTCTTATATTTGCCGAGCGCAACAATCCCTCCGCCGTAAATACTGAGGGAAGGATCAGGCATAATCTTGTTCATATCCAGAATATTAATCGCGCCTAACCCTTTACAGCGCGGACAAGCCCCATGCGGCGAATTAAACGAGAAGTTATGCGGGGCAGGCTCGCTATACGAAATCCCCGTCACTGGACACATAAGGCGACAGCTGTAATATCGCATCTCGCCGCTATGGACGTCAAGCAGAACGATAAGTCCGTCGCCCTGTTTCATGCCCACCCGCAGGCTCTTTTTAAGGCGTTGATTTTCCGAACCGGAAACAATCATCTTGTCGATCACGATTTCTATGCTGTGCATTTTATAGCGGTCGAGCTTCATCCCGTGGCGTATCTCTTCAACGTTCCCGTCGACACGGACATTCAGATAGCCTTTTTTACGAATCTGCTCGAACAGTTCCCTGTAATGACCTTTACGATTCCGCACGACCGGCGCGAGGATATACATTTTACGATCCTTATAATCTTTCAGGATAAGCTCCAATATCTGTTCTTCGGTATATTTGACCATCTTCTCGCCGCTCAGGTAAGAGTAAGCTTCGCCGGCACGCGCATATAGAAGACGCATAAAATCATACACTTCGGTTGTCGTTCCCACCGTAGAACGGGGATTGCGGTTGGTCGTTTTCTGTTCAATCGAAATAACGGGACTTAACCCGCTTATTTTATCGACATCCGGCCGTTCGATATTACCGAGAAAATTACGCGCATAAGCGGAAAAAGTCTCTATATAACGTCGCTGTCCTTCGGCAAAAATCGTATCAAAAGCAAGTGATGACTTACCGCTTCCGCTCATGCCGGTAATAACCGACAGTTTATTGCGCGGGATATCCACATCTATATTTTTCAGGTTATGGACGCGCGCCCCCTCAACGGAGATAAATCCGCTTTCCTTCATTTTTTCATTCTCATACATTTCACATTTTCTCTTTCTTCATTCGCCAATATCCTATCCGCAAAATCCGGCAAACCTTATGAACCTTCTTTTTATTCCGCGCCTCCTTCATCGTACAACCCAACGCTTATCGTGCACATATGTACTGCCCGTATTATAATACAAATTATTTTCATCCGGTATCAGTATTTTATATGTCCCGCCACCGGTCACAAGTTTCGAATCTTTCAACCACGGATTGAAAGATTTCAGGTCATAATAAGTGATTTCATATTTACGGGCAAAATCCGCCAGATCGGCAATATCTTCTTCAATCGAAACTTCCCGACAGTTTACCGGACGGTAAAGATTCTCCGCTCTAAGAATAAACCCGTATTTATACGGATTCTCAAAAATCTGTTTTACGGCAAAAATACGGTACGGATACCGCAATGATTCTTCTGCCAGATACAAATTAAGGGCGGAAGTCTCCTGCTGTTTTTCTATCTGCCCCGATATACGCCCCATTCCGGCATTATACGAAGAAGCGACGGCCACCCAATCGCCGTATTTACCATAAGCTTCTTTAAGATATTTACATGCGGCTTCGGTCGCTTTCGCCACATTACGCCGTTCATCGACCGTAGCCGTTATACGGAGGCCGTAACTCCTGCCCGTGCTTTCCAGGAACTGCCACATCCCCACCGCACGGGCCGGCGATGTAGCCGTCGGGTCGAGATGACTTTCTATAACGGCAAGGTATTTGAAATCATCCGGAATGCCGTTCGCTCTCAGAATCGGTTCGATAATAGGGAAATAACGGTTTGCCCGCTTTATAAGCAACATCGTTGTTGAATGGTTATAGATGAAACCGTTCAACTCACGGTCCATCCCTTCGTGCATATTATAACGGGTGAGATCGGTTCTTTTCCCGCAAAAAAAGATATAAGAAGGTGTTTCCGGCGAAACCGTAAAGGATGCTACAACGGGCGAATCTTCCCCGACGGCAACGGAATCTCTGTAGCCGACAAGCAAAAATACCGTCAGGCAGATGATGCTCGCCGTCAGAAAAGCTGTTATTACATGCAATATTTTCATTTCATTCCATTATTTTTATTTTTATGATACGCCTCCATGCAAATCAACCGCTACCATTCGCCTGTAGTGGGACAACTCCCTCTGTCTTATTCTACGATATCCGTTTTCATATCCGTCCTTCTCGTACGGAACACGTTCACATCGCCTTTCTTCATACGCCTCCGCCCGTCCGTCCCCGTATATTCTATCAGATAATAATATGCTCCGGCAGGCACATATTCACCCCTGTATTTACCATCCCATCCCTGCGACGGATCGGTCCAACGGAACAATTCGGTACCCCAGCGGTTAAAAATACTTCCCCTGAAATCCATTACGGATTTATATCTGACCCTGAATATATCATTGATACCGGGAGTAACGCCGGGAGAGAACGCGTTCGGTATCTCCATCACCGTCTCCGTAATTGCTATATCAAAGCTGTTTTCTTCCGTACAATCTCCCGAACGACTGATTGCTTCCACCGTTATTCTATATTTACCTTCACGGTCGAATGTATATACCAGTTCTTCCGCGTTAAAAAGAACGTCGGGAGAGGGATTCTCATCTTTAAAGATTTTCCACGTAATCAATGATGCCACAGGTATATTGGCATAAGCGCGAAACGTCACATACGCAGGCGCCTGCAATTCGCCTTCCGGGGCATCCGCACCGGCGGCAGCGCCGGGAGAAGCGACTGCCGTATCGCTATAAAGTTCAATCGCTTTCGCCTCGTAGAGGGATATGGTCGCCGACTTCTCAATGCCGAAGTGACGTGCAAACATATCGCCCGTCAACGTGATCTCCGTATCCGTCAGTATCAACGGGAAATTTCGTTCGGCAGACGACGAAGGCATAAACGATGTGGCAAAGGGATGCGTATCAAATGTTTTCGAAACGTGCTCCGGCGAAAAACTTTTCGTTGCGTCATTCCATACCAGCGTCTCGTAACTTAATTCAAAAATGCGTTTTACCCTTTCCGGCGCGCCTGCCGGCGTATAATATACCATATCCGCCAGATCGGCGTCCCCTTCAAAACGTATCCCTACACATTCGTCAATTTCCGGAGATACATTGAAACGCCGTATATCAAATGCATATTTGCTATAATCAATAATCCACACATAGCGCCTCATCGACCCCTCGTCGACATAATAACCGTATCCGTCTTCAACGTCCGAAATCATAGAAGTCGTACCGTCCTGCACCGCGGACACCCTTTCGGGGTTATTAAAATCCGGTTTCGTCCGGTAACGACACCACTGATGCGACGTCGACGACGAAGTATAACTTATCTGCACATTTTCCGTCCCATAAACGAGATACACCTGTATCCTGTTACTGCTGTTATCGTCCGCCAGAATCGGCGTCCCTCTTCCTCCCGTCACCTTATAATATTCTATCTGCTGGGCAGGCAAAGCGCAGGTAAACAACAGAATTGCGGAAAGCACATGAAATCTTCTTCTAATATCCATAAACATAAAAAAAAGTTTCCAAAGTTACGGATAATATCCGTCAATAGCAAATTTTACAATATCGGAAATCTATTTTTGAGGTGCTATTGATTTTTTTGATCCGTTATTCCGAAAAAATCATTGTTTTTGTACCGACATAAAAAAACGGTTTCATATGAGCAAAAAAATAAAAACGGAAGAAAGCGGTGGCGGTGTGCTGATAGCTAACCCCCATATATGATCATGTATTCAAGTACCTGATGAACGACAACCGCGTGGCACGCAAGTTTATATCTGCCATTATCGGCGAGGAAGTGGTATATCTGACCTTCGTCCCGCAGGAATATGTGCGTGAGTTGGAGAATGTTTCGGAAAGAAGCAGGAGTTTTTACCGTCTGGACTTCAATGCGCGGATACGTATCGGTGAGACGTATAAATCGGTGATGATAGAGGTACAGAAGGTATTGCTTAACACCGACATCATGCGCTTCAGGCGTTATCCGGGCGGTCAGTACCGGAAGCGCGAGAACAGCTACGTCGATTCGTCGAAGGTCGAACACCCGATGCAGATATACTGCATCTTTTTCATCGGCTCGGGCATCGGTGTGAAGGGCGTCCCTGTTATGACGGTCAACCCTCGTGCGTCGGACACCGGGAAGGGCCAGGAATTGAAGGGACTGCGCAACGAGTTTCCGGATAGCCTTCACCACTGTTCGTGGATAGTTCAGGTGCCGGAGCTTCAAGGGCCGCCGCCGTCGCAACGATCCGGAAATACTGTTAAGCATATTCGACCAGGCGAACCGTATTGACAACAGCCACATACTGAATTTGCATGTAGAGCGTTTTCCTGACGAATACCG
>JAITBC010000336.1 GCA_031283785.1 Tannerella sp.
GGGGCTGTTTTTCTTTGCCGATACAACCATGCTGTACGTTGTCATTGCGCTTGTAGGCTTCGGTAATTCCAATATTTTCCCGATGATATTTTCCAGGGCAATCCAATCCTCGCCCGAACGCGAAAACGAAGTGTCGGGCTTGATGATAATGGGCATTGCCGGCGGCGCAATTTTCCCGCTACTGATGGGTGTTTTCAGTGACTTTGCCGGAGCGCAGTGGGGTGCGGTTGCGGTCATGGCGGCGCTCGTGGCTTACCTGTTCTTTATCAATGGAATGATAAAGTCGGAGAAGTAGTTTGTGCAATATACCAAAATATGCTCATTATCTTCCAAATAAGTTGTACTTTGGAAGCAATAATAATGAGCATTTTTGTTTTTTAAGAAATATCCTATAAACCGCGGATAAATATGAAAAGTACAGTCAATCTTTTTCTCTTTACCCTTTTCCTGCTGGCGTTTGCTTCCTGTCGGCAAGAAAAGTCACAGTACACTATCGGCGTGTCGCAGTGCAGTGACGACGAATGGCGCAGCAAAATGAACATGGAAATGAGAAACGAAGCCCTGTTCCACAAAGGTGTCCGGCTCGATATTAAAACCGTAAACGATGATACGAAAAAACAGATTGCCGATATTCAAGGTTTTATAGACCGGCGGGTGGATTTGATTGTTATTTCGCCTAATCAGGCGGAACCGGTTACGCCTATTGTGGAAAAGGTATATAGTGCAGGTATTCCTGTGGTGCTGGTGGACAGGAAAATCGCTTCGGACAAGTACACTGCCTTTATCGGTGCGGACAATGTACAAATAGGTCAGGAAGTGGGGCATTATGTTGCCAAACTTCTCAATGGTAAAGGAAATGTTGTTGAAATACGCGGGTTGAATGGCTCGTCTTCCGATGCCGAGCGGCATAGAGGCTTCACGGATATTATCAAAAACTACCCTGAAATAAAAACTGTCGCTTCAACTGACGGGGCGTGGCTCAAAAATGTTGCCGAACGGGAAATGAGCAAAATACTGTCGGAAACAACGGATAGTATCAATCTCGTGTTTTCACACAACGACCGCATGGCTACAGGTGCGTACAATGCAGCCAAACGTATTGGTTATGCGACGCAGTTCATTGGCATTGATGCCTTGCCGGGTGCAGGGAACGGAATTGAATCTGTCCTTGACGGCAGGCTCAAAGCCTCATTTATCTATCCAACGAGCGGCGATAAAATCATTCAACTTGCCGTAGATATTTTGCAAGGAAAACCCTACCGGAAACAAAATACGCTTTATACTAACCTTGTGGACGAAACGAACGTCCGTGTGCTGAAATTGCAAACCGACGCCATTATTGAACAAGAAAACAAAATCAGCGCCCTCGACCGCCAAATTGACAGCCATATCACGCGCCATGCTACGCAGCAATACCTGCTGCTTGTGATCGCTTTCGTCTGCCTGACGTTCATCACCCTTTCCATACTACTTTACAAAGCCTACAATTCAAAACTCCGTCTCAGTGCCGAACTCGAACGAAATAACCACTTGATTTCGAGCAACCGTGCCGAACTTGAACTCCAACGCGACCAGTTGATCGCCCTTTCGCAAGAATTGGAAAAGGCGACACAAGCCAAATTAGTGTTTTTTACCAACATCTCGCACGAGTTCCGCACGCCACTCACATTGATTGCCGGGCCCGTTGCTTCGTTGCTGGCAGACAAGTCCCTGCTCCCCAATCAGCAGCGGCTACTTACAATGGTACAGAAAAATGTGGGCATTCTGCTCCGTCTCATCGACCAAATTATTGATTTCCGCAAATATGAAAACGGAAAACTGATACTTGACATGAGCGAAAATGACCTATATCAGCAAATGACAGAATGGAACGGAATGTTTTGCGAACTGGGGGTGAACAAACGTCTGCGTTTTGACTTCAGCGTAAAGACGATGGACAGCGTACCGGTTGAAGATGCTTTTCACCTGTACTATGACCCTGAAAAAATTGAGCGCATTTATTTCAACCTGCTTTCAAACGCTTTCAAGTTCACACCTGAACGCGGGTTTATTTCCGTCACACTGGAAAAAACAAACCGCTCCACTGTTGTCATCCGCATTTCCAATTCGGGAAAAGGCATATCAAAAAGCAATATCCAGAATATATTCGACCGCTTTTATCAAGTTGATTCTCACGTTTCAGGCTCGGGCATCGGGCTGGCGCTGACAAAAGCGCTTGTAGAATTGCACGGAGGCGAAATAAGCGCTGACAGCAATGAAACCACCGGCATCACAACCTTTACAATTGTTCTGCCTTTCTTCCAAAATGGAATGGATACACCGGTCGGTATAAACAACAAATCGAACGAACTATCCATTCCGCAAAGTAGCGACACCGTATATTTAAAAACGAACAATACTGAGCCGGACACTGTTAGCGAAACAGGTGATAACCGTGAAACGGTGCTTGTTATTGACGATAACCCTGACATCCGTACCTTTATCAAAACCATTCTGCAAAACAATTACGCCATTATGGAGGCAGAAGACGGGGCCGGCGGTTTCCGCAAAGCAGTACATTATATACCGGACATCATTGTGAGCGACATTATGATGCCGCCTCCCGATGGTTTAGAACTCTGCCGCCGGTTGAAAAATGAAATATCGACAAGCCATATCCCTGTCATACTGCTTACAGCCTATTCGCTTGACGAGTACCGGATCAGTGGCTACAAAAACGGCGCTGATGCCTACATAGCCAAACCTTTCAACTCTGATATGCTGGAAGTTCGTATTCGCAATCTGATAGAAAACCGCCGCCACTTGAAAGATATATACCGGCAAAATATCCTGTCCGGCGAGAAGAACATACCGGAAGATTTAGACAAAATATTTATGGACAAATTCAGAGGAATTGTTGAAAATAGATTCCAAGAATCCGATCTCAACGTAGAAGATTTGAGCCTTGATGCAGGACTTTCCTATACGCAACTTTATCGTAAAATAAAGGCTTTGACCGGCTATACGCCTAATGAACTACTGAAAATCATTCGCCTGCAAAAAGCGCATCAGTTACTGTCACCATCCGGTTTTAACGTGTCAGAAATAGCCTATAAAACAGGCTTTACCTCGCCTTCGTACTTTGCCAAATGTTTCAAGGACTTTTATGGCGAAAGCCCATCGGATTATGTGAAACGGATTAGCTGAAAAGGGAAGACTGGAAAGGCAGGGTCAATTATGCGGTCTGATCCTTATGTGTTATTTGTGATTAATCTTTTACATGAGAACGTAGTG
>JAITBC010000352.1 GCA_031283785.1 Tannerella sp.
ACCCATTATCATGGCGACCATGTGGACCTGTTCCCTTATGTTCCCGAAAGAGTGAAACAGTATATCGGCAGGACAGCCAAAGAGATAATGCTGCTGAAATGCCGATATCTTTCTCGCAAATACACTGCTGAAGACATCTGTTTGCTGGAACAGTTCAATTCCTTCGCTGCAAAAGACAGGATTGAAATCGGCGACATAACCGTCACGCCCTATTTCGTCAGTCACTCGGCTTGCGACGCTTATATGTTTGTCGTCGAAGGAGAAGGCAAAAGAATATTGCATACCGGCGATTTCAGAGAACATGGTTTTCTTGGCAAAGGACTGATACCCGCAATCGAAACTTATGTGTTGAAAAATAACATCGACGTCCTGATTATAGAAGGAACAATGCTCTCGCGAATGGACGAAAATGTTCCGCACGAATGGGACATATATCGCAGAGCCAAAGAACTGATGCAGCAATACAGGTATATCTTTGTTATGTGTTCTTCGACGGATATTGACCGTTTAGCGGCTTTTCATCTGGCGGGCAAACATACGCAGCGGAGCTTTCTGTGCGATGAATATCAGAAAGAAATATTGCAGATTTTTACTTCAACGGCAGGGGCCGACCTGCACCGGTTTGATAATGTGTATTTTTACAAACACGGACATCAGGCGCAGCTATCGCTAATCAAAGACCGGGGTTTTTGTATGCCGGTACGAAGCGGCTACAGGCAGCGTCGGCAAATCAGGGATTTACTGGCGCAATTACCTCCGGAACAAACCTGTCTGATTTATTCTTTATGGGACGGCTATCTGAATGAGGGTGAAAATCAAATAAAAAACTATGTGGAAGTATGGGACATGTTCAAAAACAGAGTGAAACTTCACACAAGCGGACATGCTGCATGGAAAACACTCGCCGAGGTCTGTAACCGGATTAATCCTTCGACGGCCATTATTCCCATTCACAGAGACGCTTCGACGGACTTCGCGGCTTTGCCCATCACGGAAGAATTGAAAGAAAAAATCGTTACGAAATCAATCATGAAAAAGAATATTAATATACGAATATGACTGTTGATCTGACAAAAGCGCTCCTTTTCGGAGTTGCCGTAGGCGACGCTCTTGGCGTTCCCGTAGAATTTTCAAGCCGGCAGGAAAGGAAGCAAAATCCTGTTACGGATATGACCGGATATGGAACTTACAACTTGCCTCCCGGCACATGGTCGGACGATAGCTCCCTGACTTTTTGTCTCGCCGAAGCGCTTACCCTCGATTTCAAGCGGTCTGCAATTGCCGAAAACTTCGTAAAATGGTATTTTCAAGGTTATTGGACGGCAACAGGGCATATTTTTGACGTAGGGAGAACCACAGAAAAAGCTATTTTACGTATTAATTCTTCCCTTCGTATATGGGATTCTCCCCCCAAGGCATACAATATTCTTGAAACAGACAATGGAAACGGCTCGCTGATGCGGATTGCTCCATTGGTATTTTATCTTTACGACAAGTCTATCGACGAACGTTTCGAAATCACCCGCCAAGTTTCTTCTCTTACGCACGGACATATCCGTTCCGTGATAGCCTGTTTTTACTACCTCGAATATGCAAAACAATTACTGAAAGGGAAAAATAAATTCGCGATATATACGGATTTACAAACTGAAATTACTTCATATTTGACTTCCCGCTCCATCCCTCAATCGGAAATAAGGCTGTTTGCCCGCCTGTTAAAAGAAAATATTCATGAAACCAAAGAAGAAGAAGACATTCAAAGTACCGGATATGTTTTGCACACTCTCGAAGCCTCAATCTGGTGCCTGCTTACAACCGAAAATTATCGGGAAGCTGTACTGAAAGCCGTCAATCTGGGCGAAGATACCGACACAACGGCCGCGGTAACCGGCGCTCTTGCCGGACTTTGCTATGGACTCGACAATATCCCGCAAGAATGGATATCTCAAATAGCACGAGGGCCTGATATAGCGGATTTGGCTGAACGGTTGTCCTCGGCATATTCCGTCAAACCGTAGCTTTTCTCCGTCCGGCTGTACTACTGTTCGCCTCGGCAAAAGCAATGCGCTTATCCTTTACCGTTTCATAAACCAATAACCCTTTGTCGGTCGGTAGCAGCGATTTCTTTTCTCTGAGGATATAATCGCGTGCAAACAGTGTTTCGATAATCGCGGCGCGGGTAGCGGGCGTTCTAGTTGCAAAGAGGAACCTCTCTTTATAGTTCTTATACTATTTTTAGCACCAGAATTTTTAAATAGACAGCCGTCAATTCGATTACTTTACTGTTTAGTCTGTCAGCCGTAAAAGCATCAATACCCACTTTCATCAGATAATCGCCCGAATATATTTTACCGTTTTCTGCCAACTTGGAAGTTACGCCGGGCATCAGGTTAATTTCTTCGATGCGGTATTTCGTCATCGGGTTCAAGCCCTGTAACCTGACAGGGTAGTACTTTTCTTTGAATCGGGGATGAATATCATACGCAAAGACTACAGCTTTATCCCTGTTCTCCGCCACGTGCATCACGGCTGTATGATTTGTTTCGTACGGAGATACAAGACGATAGAAATCACCGTCGAGAATTACTTTCTTCAGATGGTTGTAATTGGATACTGCCTGTTTACAGAACGCCTGTTCGATAGTTGTTTGCTGTGCTGCAATATTCGTCACAGACAGGAATAAAGTGAAAAATAAAATTGAAACCTGCTTCATAATAATATTAAATGAATATCGTATTGCATGCC
>JAITBC010000145.1 GCA_031283785.1 Tannerella sp.
TCTGTTTTTCACCCTACTTCCTCCTGAAAATGCTTACATACCCCGGTATGCGCGCATTTTCAGTCGTTGGATGGCAAAAAACATCTCCCGTAAATTTGGATGGTTTATTTCCAGACAGTTCCTTAGGAACAAAAGACGCTACGTCCAAAGAGAGATATGATTTTCCCGACATAAAAATCCATATCGTTATTCATTTGTATTTTCTTTGGGACAAAAATTGTTTTTTAGCAGCCTGAAAAGAGATTTTTTGTACTTTTGCACGTATAAAAAAGATATGTTATTCAGTTTATTATTCTAACATGAAATCGTCTGAAGTTTATTTCACGAACCTTCGTACTACGCCGTCTGCCAATCTGCTTGTCAAAATGGAGCGGTTGGTAAAGCGGGCAGGCATTGAGAAAATTGATTTCAATAATCAATACGTTGCTGTAAAGATTCATTTCGGCGAGCCTGGAAACCTGGCATTTATCCGTCCGAATTATGCTGCCAGGCTCGTAACGTTACTTTGCAAGCTGGGTGCAAAGCCTTTTCTGACGGACAGTAATACGCTGTATTCCGGGGGTCGCTCCAATGCGGTCGACCACCTGCAAAGCGCCATGGAAAACGGCTTCAACCCGATTTCTGCCAAATGCAATGTCATCATTGCCGACGGCCTAAAAGGCACCAACTATTGCGAAGTACCGCTTGACGGCGAATACTGCAAGGCGCCCAAAATCGGGACTGCCATCGCAGATGCAGACATCGTGATCAGCATGAACCATTTCAAGGGACATGAGCAAAGCGGTTTCGGCGGCGCGTTAAAGAATCTTGGCATGGGTTCGGCCAGCATAGCGGGGAAACTGGAACTGCACTCGTCGTCGCAACCGGTGGTCGACAGCCAATCGTGTACCGGATGCGGTGTCTGCGTGAAATACTGCGCCCATGACGCCCTCCATCTCGACGAACACCGGAAGGCTTTCATTGAATACGACCGCTGCGTCGGCTGCGGGCAATGCGTCGCCCTCTGCCAGTATGACGGCGCCGTAATGGGCGAAGGCGATACTTCCGAACGGCTGAACTGTAAAATTGCGGAATACGCCAAGGCGGTTGTGCTGGGCAAACCGCACTTTCACGTGAATTTCATTATGAATGTATCGCCGGAATGCGACTGCTGGAATCATAACGATGCTGCTATCGTGCCCGACCTGGGCATCCTGGCATCCTTTGATCCTGTAGCGCTCGATCAGGCCTGTGCCGATTTGGTTATCCAGGCGCCTGCGCTGAATGGAAGTAAACTGGCTGAAAAGCATCCGGATACTTCGTTGGAAGGAAAAGACAAATTCCACCTGATACACCCAGACACGCATTGGGAAAGTGGATTGTGCCATGCTGAAAAAATCGGCCTCGGAACACGAAAATACAAATTATTAACTATATGAACGAAACGATTTGCGCCCTGTCAACAGCTCCGGGAACAGGTAGCATTGCCATCATCCGTGTATCAGGCTCCGTAGCGATTACCATTTGCGACCGGCTGTTTTCTCCTCATGCAGCGGGGAAAGATCTGCTCTCGCGACCGGCGAACAGCATTGCTCACGGTTGCATCCGGAACAAAGACAAATGGATAGACGAAGTGATGATATCCCTGTTTCGCGCCCCCCATTCGTTTACAGGCGAGGATACGGTGGAAATCATGTGCCATGGCTCTCCCTATATCCGGCAACAGATCCTGCAACTGCTAATTGAGGAAGGTTGTCGTTCAGCCTTGCCCGGTGAATTCACGCAACGTGCTTTCCTGAACGGCAAGATGGACTTGTCGCAGGCAGAAGCGGTAGCCGACTTGATCGCATCTTCTTCGGCCGCCTCCCACCGCCTGGCCATGAATCAGATGCGCGGCGGATTCAGTCGCGAACTGCATCAGCTTCGTTCGCAGTTACTTGAATTCACTTCTCTGATTGAACTGGAACTGGATTTCGGGGAAGAAGCAGTCGAATTTGCCGACCGGACGCAATTGACCCGGTTGGCATCAACGATCAAAGACCGTCTTTCCCGTTTAGTACAGTCGTTCAGTATGGGAAATGCGATTAAGAACGGGATCCCGGTAGTGATTGTCGGCGAGACCAACGTGGGGAAATCGACATTGCTCAATCACTTGTTGAATGAAGAAAAGGCAATAGTCTCCGAAATGCATGGCACAACGCGTGATGTGATTGAGGATGTAGTCAATATACACGGTATTGCGTTCCGTTTCATCGATACCGCCGGTATTCGCGACACGGATGATAAGGTAGAAATATTGGGTATCGAACGCACTTATCAGAAAATCCATCAGGCCGCTATCGTTGTCTGGATGATTGACGCCACTCAGTTTAGCGAAAAGATAGAAAACATAGCCGAAAAGATTATTCCAAAGACGAAGGGTAAACAATTAGTAATCATTATCAACAAAATCGACCGGATTTCAGTGGAAGAAAAACAGGTCTTGGAAGAAGAGTTTTTGCCGCAAATTCCGGCTAAGCGGATTTATCTTTCCGCCAAGTACAAGCAAAACACGGAAGCCCTGGAGACGGCCCTGCTTGAAGCGGCCAGCTTGCCTGAGATTGACAACGATGATTTTATTGTCACCAACGTACGCCATTACGAAGCCTTGTCCAAAGCGCTTGAGTCTATCTGCCGGGTGGAAGAAGGCTTACAGCAAAACGTATCGGGCGATTTCGTAGCGCAAGACATTCGTGAGTGTATGCACTATTTAGGAGAGATAACCGGAGAAATTACTACGGATGAGGTTCTGAGAAATATATTCAAGAAGTTCTGTATCGGGAAGTAACCGCCCATAAACAAGAATACAACAAGGGCATAATAACCGCTATAATACACTGTATTGTAGCGGCTTTCCTTTTTCTCCAATTTATCGTTGTTTTGTTTTGTTATCCGTTTATTTATCGTATCTTTGTACCCGATTTGTATCTGTGTCCGAAAATCGGCTAATTTGTACCTCAATTGTAAGGATATTCGCGAATGTATTGGACAATGATATACAATGGTAGACGATGATATACAAAAAAGGAGATAAGACAAGTAGATAAGATGACGAAAATAAAAGCGACATTAAAGCGTATTTGCGAGGTCTGCGGCAAGGAATTTGTCGCGGCTCAATCTGTTTCGCGCTTTTGCTCAAAAAGATGCAGTCAAAAGGCATACAAAATGAAATTACGCGAGAGTAAAATAGTAAAATCCAATGCGGAAACGGAACAGCGACGTATTGAAAGCAGGCAAAAAAAACTGTCAGTGCAAATGGGGTTTAGCATTGCCGAAACTGCACAGTTATTAGGCGTATGCAGGCAAACCGCATACAATTTGATTTATTCGGGAAAACTCAAAGCAAAAAAAATAACGTCTCGAATGACTATTGTAAGCCGTGAAAGTATAAACGATTTTTTAGATGTAACAACGCCTTATGAGGTAATGCCGGCAAAGGAACGAAGCCCAATTACGGAGTGGTACAGCAAAAAAGAGGCAATGAATATACTCAACGTTGAATTTACAAAATACAGGCGAATAGTCAATCAAAACAGAATACCCGAAAAGAAACAGGGGGTATATTCTTTTGTGTCAAAGAAACATATTGACGAGTACAACAAAAAAATTACGGAACAAAACCAAATTAGCGATCGCAGCGAATGGATTACTGTCGACGAAATTGCTAAAATGTACGGGCTTTCTTTGAGAGGCGTTTATTCTTATGTTTCGGTGCATGGAATACCTAAAAAGACACTTGACGGACAAATTAAAGTGTATTCAAAATATCATATTGATAAATTCAGAAATAACAACAATGATACGGAAAAAGAAATCAGAGAAGCCCAAAGTAACATTGCGGTTTAAGATACTTGATACAGGCAGGGAAAGTTTGTATCTCGACTATTACCCTGCAATTAAAGACACAGAAACGGGAACGCTATCGCGCCGCGAGTTTCTGCAAATGTACGTTACTCCATTAAAAGACCGGAACGGACGCCCAAAGGAGGAAACGCGGAAATCAGTCAAAGAAGATTATCCGAAAATGAAATACCAGCACAGCGAGCGGGATATGGACACTATTCGCATTGCCGAAATTATACGGCACAACAGGCAGAATGAAATTGACAAGGCCGATATTTATACCGATACGGAAAAGGAAATCATTGCGGCAAAAAAACGCAGCGAGGGCGATTTTCTGCAATTTTTCGGACAACTTGCCGGCGAGAAAAAGCAGGCGAACGGCGATAACTGGTTTGCCGCACTTAAACATCTGACCGCATACACGCAAAAGACGGATAAAAAGAAAACCATCCGCTTTTGTGATATTACGCTGCAATGGTGTGAAGGATTCAGGAATTATCTTTTGAACTATACGGTAAGGAGCGGGGAGGTAATGAAAACCAACACTGCCGCCGCATATTTTATCAAACTTAAAATCGTTCTGAAAACGGCTTACAAATACGGCTATTTGCCGAAAAATATCAATGCCGACCTGAAAAGCATAAAAGAGGAAGAAACGCGGCGCGAGTTTCTTTCACTTGACGAGCTTAACACCCTTGTTAATACACCCTGTACAAATGAAACAGTGAAACGGGCGGCGCTGTTTTCCGCACTTACAGGGTTGAGGCATAGCGATATTCGCAAAATGAAATGGGGCGAAATTGCGGAAACGAACGGACAGTATACCCTGAAATATACCATTCAGAAAACAAACAGGTATGATGAGCTTCCCATATCGGAACAGGCCGTAGTGCTATGTGGCGGGCGCAAAGCTCCCGATGAACTTGTTTTCGGCGGACTGGTTTATTCGGCTTA
>JAITBC010000058.1 GCA_031283785.1 Tannerella sp.
AACGGTAGACTATTACCGCAAAATATCACCCTCAACTTAAAGAACCGCCGTGTACCGGACGGTACGCACGGTGGTGTGGGAGGTCGAAACGGGAATTAATCCCGTTTCTCCTACCCGATGTATGTCCCCTGATGCCGCTTGAACCGGGGAAAAGTTATTTCTGATGCTTAGAACGGGGCGGATCGTGCGCTTTGGAAGCGAAAAGGTGGGTACAGGCCGAAATCTGCGCTTGGATATTTGGAATTTTCATGTAACTTTGTCCTTTGTTGTAAGTCTATAAATAGTAGATATGAAAGAAAAATATTTCAGGTATTCCCTTATTGTGCTTATTATAATACTGGGATGGTCGATTATAAGCGGATTATGGTCTTTTGTGAACGGGCTGCTTGGTGCCATAACGATCTATGTGCTTGTGAGGGGGCAGATGACGTATCTGACGGAAAAATGGAAAATGAAAGATATGACGGCTGCCGTTCTTATTGTTATGGAAGTCTTTGCCGGTGTATTTGTCCCGATATATTTTCTTGTCTGGACGCTGATCGGGAGGATTCAGGATGTGAACGTCGATATTTCGCAACTGATAGCTACCGTGCAGCATTTTATATCGCTTATAGAGGAGAAGACGGGATATGATGTGCTGAGCACAAGTAATATAGAAGCGGCGACAGGTTATGCGACAAAAGGTGTCCAGTTCGTTATCAGCCAGATTGGCGGACTTGTCGTCACCACTGTTGTTATGATTTTTTTATTGTTTTTCATGCTTGTAGGCCGCAAAAAAATCGAGGTGTATGTGTATAGTTTACTGCCGTTCGAGGAGGAAAATAAACATGCGGTGATGGATGAGATTCACAATATGGTACGTTCCAATACGATTGGGATACCGCTGCTTGCGTTCATACAGGGTGCGATAGCCGTTGTCGGTTATTGGGCGGCGGGCGTCCCCAGTCCGCTTTTGTTTGGTATTGTGACCGCATTTGCAACCATTGTTCCGCTGTTAGGCACAGGGCTTGTATGGGTTCCGCTTGTTGCATACCTGGCCTTATCGGGCAACTGGATTGCTGCAACAGGTCTTGCTGCCTATTGTGCCGTTATATTGATAAATGTAGATAACGTCATACGTTTTATCCTGCAGAAAAAACTGGCGGACACACATCCCTTGATTACGGTTTTCGGCGTTATCCTCGGACTTAAACTGTTCGGTTTCTGGGGCGTTATCTTCGGTCCGTTGCTGATGTCCATGTTTTTTTTGCTGGTGAATATTTTCCGCAGGGAATATTTAGACAACCCTGATAATAAAAAATGATTTATGAACGAAGCGATTCAGTATATATCTTCCGTTTCATTTGTGAAGGTAATAGAATTTGTGGGTACTATTGCATTTGCTATTAGTGGGGTGAGGCTTGCCGCGGCAAAAGAATTTGACTGGTTCGGCGCGTTCGTCGTCGGTTTTGTGACTGCTATCGGGGGCGGTACGACACGCGATCTGCTGCTCGACGTCACCCCGTTCTGGATGCTTAATCCGTTGTATATGCTGTGTTCGTTTACGGGTCTGGTGATTGTCATTATCTTCAGCAAGAAGCTTGTACGTCTTAATACCCCGTTCTTTATATTTGATACAATCGGATTGGCATTGTGCGTTGTCGTTGGAGTCGAAAAAACGATTCAACTCGCATTCCCTTTCTGGGTTGCTATCGTCATGGGAACGATAACGGGCGTTGTGGGGGGAATCATACGCGATATTTTCATACATGAAATACCGCTTGTTTTCCGTAAAGAAGTTTATGCGCTCGCCTGCGTGTTCGGCGGGTTTGTTTACTGGCTTTGTTATACGATGGATTTTACGGACGTCGTTTGTGAAATAAGCGCGTCGGTTGCAATATTTATAGCTCGTGTGCTTGCTGTAAAATATCAGTGGGGATTGCCGAAAATGAAGAATTTATAGGATAATATATGGGAAGATATAAGATTACAGTAAAAAAAATGAGTAAATTATTTGTTTATTCGGAAAAAACATGTACATTTGTCGCCGAAATAACAGAAAAAATGATTTTTTAGAAATGAAATATGTGATGGAAAATACAAATTGGTGGTGGCACTTACGATGTATACGTTGTGAGTAGTTAGAGCCGTGTGTGTTTCCGGGAATCTATAAGGATAAAAAAGGTCTATCGTACTCGCGACAGGCCTTTTTTTATGTGTTTTGGAAAGCGGATGTCAAATGTAAACGAATAAATAAGAATGATTGAATATGAACTATCAGGTAGATGAAAAAGGTTATTATGGACGTTTCGGCGGTGCGTATATACCGGAGATTCTGCACAGATGTGTGGATGATTTGCAGAATAATTATTTGAAAGTATTGGAGAGCGATTCTTTTAAGCGGGAGTATCACGGCCTGCTGCGCGACTATGTCGGACGTCCGTCGCCGCTTTATTTTGCCGAACGGCTGAGCGGGAAGTACGGTTGCCGGATTTATCTCAAACGTGAGGATTTGAATCATACCGGCGCACATAAAATCAATAACACAATCGGGCAGATACTTGTTGCCCGGAAGATGGGGAAAAGCCGCATAATAGCGGAGACCGGCGCAGGGCAACACGGCGTGGCGACGGCTACGGTATGCGCGCTGATGAATATGCCGTGCGTGGTGTATATGGGAAAGACGGACGTTGAGCGCCAGCAGCCGAATGTGGAAAAAATGCGGATGTTGGGAGCTGACGTTGTTCCTGTTTTGTCGGGGAATATGACGCTTAAAGATGCGACAAATGAAGCAATACGCGACTGGTGTTGCCATCCGTCCGATACGTTTTATATCATTGGTTCGACGGTAGGCCCTCATCCCTATCCCGATATGGTGGCGAGGCTTCAATCGGTGATAAGCGCAGAGATTAAACATCAGTTGGAAGAACGTGAGGGGCGCGACTATCCCGATTACCTCATGGCGTGTGTCGGGGGCGGCAGTAATGCCGCCGGTACGATATATCATTATCTCAATGACGGGAGGGTGAAGATTGTACTTGCCGAGGCCGGCGGCGAAGGATTGTTATCCGGCAGGAGCGCCGCAACGATACATCTTGGGAAAGAAGGTATCTTACACGGGGCGCGAACGCTTGTCATGCAAGACGAAGACGGACAGATCGAAGAACCGTATTCCATATCTGCCGGACTTGACTATCCCGGAATAGGCCCTATGCATGCCAACCTCTCGGAAACACAACGGGCGGCGGTTTTGCCGGTGAACGACGACGAAGCAATGTCGGCAGTCTTTGAGCTGACGCGACTCGAAGGTATTATCCCGGCGCTCGAAAGCGCTCATGTGCTGGGCGCATTGCCGAAACTTGATTTCGACAGCCGGGATGTTGTCGTTTTGACGGTCTCCGGTCGTGGCGACAAAGATATGGAAACATATCTGCGATTTATGGCAGACAGTAATTTTAAAAATAAATGATATATGTACAGATTCAAAACCGTTAGAAAAAAGTTATTAGGCGACTTGCATACGCCGGTCAGCCTCTATCTGAAACTTCGCGACGTTTACCCCAAGTCCGCGCTTCTGGAAAGTTCCGATTTTCATGTAAATGAAAATAGCCTCTCGTTTATTGCCGTTTGTCCGCTGGCCGATATCGGCGTGAACTCCGGCGAGGTGACAGCCGTGTTTCCCGACGGGAAGACGGATATACGCCCGTTAAGCGGAAATTATACCGTGCCGGTCGCACTGAATGATTTTATCCGTAACTTTGATATTTACGGCGACGATAACGATCGCTGCGGACTGTTTGGGTATACGGCGTTTGATGCGGTGCGTTATTTTGAAGATATTCCCGTCATGGAATATCATCACAAAGATACCGATGCGCCGGACATATACTATATCCTCTACAAATACCTGCTTGTGTTCGACCATTTCAAGAACGAGCTTATGCTTATCGAACTGTGCCGCGACGATGAGGGCGATCATTTGGACGAAATAGAAGCGCTGATAGAAAACCGTAATTACGCTTCGTACGATTTCCGTACGACAGGCGAATGTGTATCGTCCGTCACGGACGATGAATATAAAACCATGGTACGCGAAGGGATAAGACACTGCCTGCGCGGCGATGTCTTCCAGATAGTCCTGAGCCGGCGTTTCGAACAGCCTTATCTGGGGGATGACTTCAAGGTTTACCGTTCGCTTCGCAGCATCAACCCGTCGCCCTATCTGTTCTATTTTGATTTCGGCGGCTTCCGCATATTCGGTTCGTCGCCCGAAACGCACTGCAAAATCGAAAACCGTCATGCAAGTATCGACCCCATCGCCGGAACAGCTTTCCGTACGGGTAATATAGCCATTGACAAACAGCGTGTCGAGACGTTGCTGAACGACCCGAAAGAAAATGCCGAACATGTGATGCTGGTTGACCTGGCGCGTAACGACTTGAGCCGTAACGCTTGCAATGTGAAGGTCGATTTCTATAAAGAAGTACAGTATTACAGTCATGTGATGCACCTGGTGTCGCGGGTAAGCGGAGATATAAAAAACGGCAGCGATTCGTTGAAAACATTTATTGACACATTTCCCGCAGGCACACTTAGCGGCGCTCCGAAAGTGCGGGCCATGGAACTTATTACCGGAATGGAAAAGCATAATCGCGGCGCATACGGGGGATGTATCGGCTTTATCGGTTTAAACGGAGATTTGAACCAGGCGATCACCATAAGGGCTTTTGTCAGTCGCAGCAATGTCCTGTATTATCAGGCCGGCGCAGGTATCGTTGCCGGGAGCAACGAAGAACGCGAACTCGAAGAGGTCGGCAGTAAACTGGGAGCGCTTAACAAAGCAATCAGGGAAGCGGAAAAACTTAAAAACTAAAAACAGGAAATCTTATGAAATGCTTATTATTTGATAATTATGACTCTTTTACTTATAACCTTTATCATATGCTGCAAGATTTTGGTGTAAATACGGATGTTTACCGCAATGATAAAATATTGTTGAATGACGTAGAGGTTTATGATAAGATATTGCTGTCCCCGGGACCCGGAATACCGTCGGAAGCAGGCCTTTTATTGCCGTTGATAGAGATGTATGCGCCGACGAAATCCATACTGGGCGTTTGCCTTGGCGAACAGGCGATAGGCGAAGTTTTCGGGGCGAAACTTTTGAATCTGAAAGACGTCTATCACGGCGTATGTTCCGATATCCGGGTGCTGGCGAAAGACCCGTTGTATGACGGCCTGCAACCGGCTTTTCGCGCCGGACGCTACCATTCATGGGTCGTTTCGAAAGACGACTTCCCCGGATGTCTGGAAATCACGGCCGTCGATGCCGAAGCCGGACATATCATGGGAATCCGCCACCGTCGTTATAATGTGTGCGGCATACAGTTTCATCCCGAATCAATCCTCACCCCGCAGGGTAAAAAGATAATCGAAAACTGGCTTAAAAACTAACAATAAGTTGAATCAAAAAAAACGAAGAAAAATGAAAGATATATTATACCGTCTCTTTAATCATCAATACCTCGGACGCGAAGAGGCTCGGCGAATACTGGCCGATATTGCCGGAGGAAAATATAACAGCGAACAGATATCTGCGTTGATAACCGTATTCCTGATGCGCAGCATCTCCGTCGACGAACTTTCCGGATTCCGTGATGCGCTTCTGGCGTTGCGCGTGCCGGTCGACCTGTCGGAATATAAGCCGATTGATATCGTAGGAACCGGCGGCGACGGGAAGAATACGTTCAATATCAGTACGGCATCGTGTTTTGTGCTTGCCGGCGCAGGATATAATGTGGTGAAACACGGCAATTACGGCGCAACATCCGTTAGCGGCGCAAGTAATGTGATAGAGCAGCATGGCGTTAAATTCACGAAAGATATCGATAAATTGCGGGAATCCCTTGATACCTGCCGCATCGCATATCTTCATGCCCCGTTTTTTAACCCGGCGCTGAAAGCTGTTGCCTCCATACGGAAAAATCTTGGCGTACGCACATTCTTCAATCTGCTCGGACCGCTGGTGAATCCTGTGATGCCGGCTTATCAGTTACTTGGCGTTTATAACCTGCCGCTGTTCCGCCTTTACAGTTATACGTATCAGGTTAGCGGCACGCGTTTCGGCGTTGTACACAGCATGGACGGTTACGATGAGATATCACTTACGTCGGAGTTTAAGATCGCAATGCCGGAAAAGGAAAAAGTTTATACGCCCGAAATGATAGGGATGAAGCGTTACAGAGAAGCGGATTTGTATGGCGGCGACACACCGGAAGCGGCCTCTGCCATCTTCGACCGCGTACTTGATAACACGGCGACGGAAGCGCAACGCGATTGCGTACTTGCAAATTCCGCCTTCGCCATACAGGTCATATGTCCAGGGAAAAGCATTGAAGAATGTCTTTTCGACGCGCGTGAATCGTTGCAAAGCGGCAAAGCCTTATCAGTCTTCAGGAAATTCGTAGAAGTAAATTCCAGATTCGACAGTATTCACAAATCGCAATTAACTATATAATATCATGGACATTTTAGAAACAATGGTACTAAATAAACGGTGGGAAGTAGACCGCCAGAAAGAGGCGGCGCCGTTGGATTTTATGCTGAGCGTGGGCGAACGGCGTCTGAATGCTCCGGTATATTCCATGAGGCAGTCGCTGGAAGTTTCCCAATCGGGGATTATTGCCGAATTTAAGCGGCGTTCACCGTCGAAAGGATGGTTATACCCCAATGCTAAGGTAGAAGATGTTGTTCCTGCTTACGAGGCAGGAGGAGCATCGGCATGTTCGATCCTTACCGACAGCCATTTTTTCGGAGGTTCTTTGGACGATTTGCGGCACGCCCGTGAACTCGTCGGATTGCCGCTGCTGCGTAAAGATTTCATAGTCGATGCATATCAGTTATATCAGGCGCGTGTGATGGGCGCTGATGCGGTGTTGCTTATTGCCGCGTCGCTGACGAAAAGCGAATGTAAAGACTTTGCGGCCATAGCGCACCAATTAGGTATGGAGGTGCTGCTTGAAGTACATAAAGAAGAAGAATTGTCGCACCTGAACGAATATGTGGATATGCTCGGCGTTAATAACCGTAACCTGGAGACGTTTTATGCGGATGTCAGTAATTCGTTCCGCATGATAGAAGCTATGAAAGCCGAAGCGGGGGTCGGGAGTGACGCTCCGTTGCTGGTTTCCGAGAGCGGCATATCGGATGTGAACATGATAAAACAACTTCGCGACGCCGGTTTCCGCGGTTTTCTGATAGGCGAGGCGTTTATGAAAACCGGAAATCCCGGCCTGACACTATCCGGTTTCATTGATAAATTGAAAGAGCGCTGATGAAACGGATGATTATAAAAGTATGCGGCATGCGTGACCCGGAAAATATACGCAGCCTGGAGGCGCTTGATGTGGATATTACAGGTCTCATATTCTATCCGCCTTCACCCCGCTGTGTGCCGGACGACGGGCGTTTGGACGACACTGTGTTCCTCCGATGCGGCAAGAAAAGAGCCGGCGTTTTTGTAAATGAGAAACCGGGAATATTAATCGGTAAGGCGGAACGTTATCACCTGGATTATATTCAGTTACACGGCGGCGAATCGCCGGAGACATGTGAAACGTTGCGCCGGCAGGGTTATGCTGTTATTAAAGCCTTTCCGGTAGCAACGAAGGAGGATTTTAAATGTACGGACGATTATCCGTGTTGCGCCGATTTTTTTCTGTTCGACACGAAAAATGTTAATTATGGCGGTTCGGGCGAACGTTTTGACTGGTCTCTCCTCGATGAGTATAAAGGGAATACGCCCTTCCTGCTTAGTGGCGGGTTGACGCCGGATTGCGCTGACGAAATAAGTTCGCTCCGCCATCCGATGTTTGCCGGCATAGACCTTAACAGCGGGTTTGAAACGTCGCCCGCAATAAAAGATATAGCCAAACTGAAGGATTTTATAAATACAATACGCAGCCTTTGAAAAACAGGAGGCGTTTATACATTGTACAACATCGTTAAAAATATAATATTATCTCTTATGGAAAACAGGATAACAACATTGTTTAAAACAAAGAAGAAAGATATTTTGTCGGTTTATTTCTGCGCCGGATATCCGGAGGTTGACAATACCGCAGATGTGATACGGACGCTGGAGAGAAATGGCGTCGATATGCTGGAAATAGGTATTCCGTTCAGCGACCCGATGGCCGACGGTCCGGTTATACAGGAGGCCTCTACGCAGGCGCTGAGGAACGGGATGTCGCTACGTAAATTGTTTTCCCGGTTGCAGGGTATCCGTGACAGTGTTGGCATCCCGCTGTTACTGATGGGATATCTGAATCCGGTAATGCAATATGGATTTGAAAATTTCTGTAAGTCGTGCAGCGATACCGGTATCGACGGTTGTATTATCCCGGATTTGCCGTTCGCCGATTATCTTGATGAATTTAAACCGATAGCGGAAAAATACGGCATAAAAGTCATTATGCTGATAACGCCGGAGACTTCCGACGAACGCATCCGTTTTATAGATGAACATACCGACGGCTTTATCTATATGGTATCATCTGCCGCTACGACGGGAGCACAGCAGTCGTTCGACGAGCGGAAACAGGCTTATTTCCGCCGGATAAACGCAATGTCGCTGCGTAATCCCCGTATGATCGGCTTTGGAATAAGTAATAGGGAAACATTCCGCACGGCCTGCGATAATGCTTCGGGAGCAATTATAGGAAGTAAATTCGTCACACTTATCGGAGAAAGCCGGTCGCCGGAGATTGCCGTAAAAAAACTGAAAGAAGCGTTGGCCCTGACTGAATAAAAGATTTAACTATCAGCTACCACCGGAATTTCCATTAACATCACAAAGCCGGGATTGTCAACTCCATATCTCAAAATACGCCAAAACATGTGCCGGTACAATCATTGAATTGATTTGTTCGGCACTTGGGTATTCCAATTTTTTGCGTCCCATAATTTATTCATCTTTATGTGGTACAAATCTAAAAAAACAAATAGTATCCCGATGAAATTAACAAAAAAAAACGCTATAAAATATTAATTAAATGTAAATCACAATATTTTAACTTGTGCGAAACAATATTTCTAATAAATAGTTGTTATATTTGCAACGATAATTTATTCATTTCTCTAAGGGAGTTTGTGAAACGAATGAAAACTTGGAACGAAATATTTATTTAAACGAGACGGTTAATGGAAACGATCACATTATATTCAATTATAAAAACAAATAACTTAATTATGAAAACAAGAACAAAAGGATTTTTGACAATATTGCTGATTTTGTCTACAATGGCAGGATGCAATAAAAACGAAGTAATTCCGGAACCGGAAATCCCGGAAGTTCCGTCGATACCTCAGGAAGATTTTCCGGATAAGGCGTTTTATGATTTTATACTGAAGAACTTTGACACGGATAAGGATGGAATTATAAGCATGGAGGAGGCAAACAACGTAAGGCAAATAGACTGTTCATCCCTAACAAACCCTCAAAACTATTTTACTTCTTTGAAAGGGTTTGAACATTTCCCCAATCTGGAGAAACTGAATCTGAATAAGGTCTTCAATTTCAACGGCGTTCCCTTAGATTTGGACTTGAGTAAAAATGTCGCTTTGACGGAGTTAATTATATCGGATGCAAGCATCAAAACCGTGAATATATCTAACAGTCCTTTATTGAAAATCGTGCGTGCCGACAATTCAAAAATGGAAACACTGGACGTCAGTCGCAATACGCTGCTGGAAATATTGGATATAAGCCGTAACGGTATAAAAAACATAGATTTAAGTAAAAATACAGTACTGAAAGAATTGTATTGCGACAGGAGTGATTTATTGGGAGAGAATTATACAAAAATGGCGGAACTCGACGTTTCGGCTAACGTACTGTTGAAGGTGCTGGATTGCAGAGCGAACGTGCTGGCGGAACTCGACGTTTCGAAAAACACGCTGCTGGAAGTATTGAATTGCAGCGCGAATAAACTGACAAAAATAGACATCACGAAGAATCCTGAATTAAAGGATGTGGATATCAGCGAAAACGATATTGCATTTTTAAATCTGACCCAAAACAATGAGTTGAAAAAGTTGAATACCTCGAATACTAAAGTCCCGTTTTTAGACATAAAAAACACGCTGATCGACACGCTGTACTGTTGCGCCGAAAGGGGTCTCCTCAGTTCGCTGGATGCAAAAGGCAGCAAGACGCTGAAACTGGTGGAATGCAGTTTCGTAGAAAAATTGGATGTGAGCGAATCATCCATCGAAACAATCGTTTTCCGCGATACAAAACATTCTAGCGGCTATTATCCGCAAAAGACGACTTTTTTGCTTAACAACTGTCCGAATCTGAAGGAATACTATTACCGGTTAGACATTGAGTATTCGCGAGGTTCGGAAGAGGCGATAAACGCAGGTGATATAGACTTGGACATAAGCCATTGCGCGTCACTCACAAAATTTTATTCGAATATTCTTCAGGACATAAAAATAGATAACTGTCCTAAATTAAAAGAATTGACATGCAAAGGCGTCTTTGACGATATCGACCTGTCGGGTGACGCCGGCCTTGAAAATGTCTACCTTTACTCCCCGTCATTAAAAACAGTCGACTTAAAGGATTGCGCTTCGCTGACGGACGTGTATTGCTTCGGAGCTTTTGAAACGATAGACCTTTCCGGCAATAAAAATATCCGGCGGCTGAAACTTGTGAATAAAGAATTAACCGCCCTGAATATTGATGCATTAATCAATCTGGAATATCTGAATATCGCCGTCGCACCGCTTGATGAAACGTTGAATATCACTAAGAATGTCAAGCTGGAAGAAATAACAGTACGGGATTCTGCCGCTTTGTATTCCGGATATGGTGAAATAAAGCTGCATGTTGCCGACCTGCCGTCGCTAAAATATCTGCAAAACAGTTCGAAGTCACTTGTAGATCTCAAGATTGATAATTGCGAAAAGCTGGAATCTGTTTTAAGTAATAGAAACGGCAGCATAAATCCGGGTAAACTGGTTATCGGGAATTGCTCCGGTCTTCGTAAAGTGGATTGCAGTTACGGCAAGTTGTCGGAAGTTGATATTCGCAACTGCGGAAATCTTGATTCTTTGAATCTTTACGGTAATGAACTGGCATCTTTTCAATATAATGACAGTAAAAACCTTACCTATTTAAATTGTACGGGCAACAAATTAAAATCGTTGGATATAAGCGGCATCACCGGATTAAAAGAGTTGCACTGTGGAGCTAATGCAATAAGCAACTTAACGGTGAACAACTGTTTCAACATAGAAATGATCTATTGCGAGAATAACCAAATACTGTCTCTGCGCGTAGACAGTCTTTTGGAGTTGCGTGATTTGTATTGCAGCGGTAATCGGCTGACGTCACTGGATATAAGTAATAATCCGGTGATGGACAAGTTGGACTGCACACAGAATCCGGACCTTGCTACCCTGTATATGAGCAAGACCCAGAATTGTTCCGTACTTAAGAAAGACGGACATACGGAAATAAAATACACGGATTAGAGCCGGGAAAATGAAATATGGATAACGAAGATGGAACCTTCAGGATAGAGCTGGATAAGTTGGTCAAATTTCGGATGAGCGGAACCGTACGACTATACGTCGACAATACCGGGGAAAAATACGGTACGCTGGAATTGACGTCGCTGGAACCCTCCGGGGCGAGAGAGCCGGCAAATCTTCAATCAGGCATATATACGGAAACTTTTATTTTTAATACTGGCGAGCATTGAATCAATTTATTTTAGTTTTGAGAGAATATGAACAATTTTCAAAAAATAATGATTATGAAGAAAATAATAATTGGTATGCTGTTCTGTCTTGCGGCGGTTTATACGTTTGGGCAGGAATTTTGTTACTATGTGGGAAACGAGAAAGTCTGTCGCGGGATCTCCGTAACGAAAATGCTGGTGAAGTCGGATCTTGATATAACCGGTATTGAAAGCGCATTGCAGAATACGGTTGCCGGCAGTCTAAAGGGAATTGTTTTCCTGCAGAAAGGAGTACTTATGGTCGAAATGGAGAATACAAGTAAGGAAAATCTTCTGGAACTGATACGTCAATGGCATTCCAGAGGGGACGTCGTTTT
>JAITBC010000087.1 GCA_031283785.1 Tannerella sp.
ATTGATATATTAACCGTACTACCCGAAATGATTGACGGAATGTTGCATTACTCTATCCTGCAGCGTGCGCAGGATAAAGGGTTGGCGGGAATATTCCTGCATAATCTCAGGGATTATACAACCAATAAATGGCGGCGTGTAGACGATTACCCGTTCGGTGGAGAAGCAGGTATGGTCATGCAGATAGAGCCTGTCGACAGAGCCATATCCGTGCTAAAAGCAGAACGGGATTACGACGAAATCATTTACACGTCTCCCGACGGCGAACAGTTTGACCAGCCTATGGCAAACCATCTGTCGATGCTTGATAACATCATTATATTATGCGGACATTACAAAGGCGTTGATTATCGCATCAGGGAACATTTAATCACGAAGGAGATTTCCATCGGCGACTATGTTCTCACCGGAGGAGAATTGGCGGCGGCGGTGATTGCCGACGCCATCGTAAGGATTATTCCCGGCGTCATAGGCGACGAGCAGAGCGCCCTCTCCGACTCTTTCCAGGATGGCCTCCTTGCACCGCCCGTATACACGCGCCCCGCAGAATATAAAGGATGGAACGTGCCGGACATATTGCTTTCCGGCCATGAACGCAAAATTCAGGAATGGAGGCTGCAACAGGCGCAAGAACGTACCGAACGGCTGCGACCGGATATCTTACAGACTAAAAAGTCCGGGCATGATAATTTAACAACTCAAAAGTCAATTTAATATTAACAGTACATTTATATTATACGCAAAATGAAAAAAAACATTATCCTATTCTCCGTTTTATGTTGCATAACGGTAATAACGTCATGCCGGAAGAACAACGCTTACGAATATCCGTTCCAAAATTCGGATTTAAGCGTTGAAGAACGAGTTGACGACTTACTCGGGCGTCTAACTCTCGAAGAGAAAGTCGGTCAGATGATGAACAAAACGCCCGCTATCGAGCGACTGGGTATACCTGAATACGACTGGTGGAATGAGGCTCTGCACGGCGTCGCCCGTGCCGGACGCGCTACGGTATTCCCGCAATCGATTGCAATGGCGGCTACGTTCGACGAGGACGCGATACTGAAAACATTCACAATGGTCAGCGACGAAGCACGCGCCAAATATCATCACTATCAGAAAGAAAAAGAATATGACCGATACAAAGGCCTGACATTCTGGACGCCAAACATCAACATATTCCGCGACCCGCGTTGGGGACGCGGAATGGAAACTTACGGCGAAGACCCTTTTCTTACGTCACGCCTGGGACTTGCCGTCGTAAAAGGCCTACAGGGCGACGATCCGAAATATCTCAAGAGTCACGCCTGCGCAAAACATTATGCCGTACACAGCGGACCGGAATGGAACAGGCACGAATTTGACGCCGCCGTCTCTCCCCGCGACCTTTACCTGACTTACCTCCCCGCATTCGAGACGCTTGTCAGGGAAGGAAACGTACAGGAAGTGATGTGTGCATACAACCGCTACGAAGGAACGCCATGCTGCGGGAGCAACAAGCTGTTAGTCAATATCCTGCGCGAGGATTGGGGATATGACAACATCATTGTGTCCGACTGCGGAGCAATCGACGATTTCTGGAAAAAAGACAAAAATACACCCCGTCACGAAACACACCCCGACCAGGAATCGGCGTCAATCGCAGCCGTACGCACCGGTACGGATCTGGAGTGCGGTGCAAGCTACAGGGCACTTTTAGACGCTGTAAAAAACGGGAATATAAAAGAAGAAGAACTGGATATCTCCCTGCGGCGCCTTTTTAAAGGACGTTTCAACCTGGGAATGTTCGACCCCGACAACCGCGTGCCGTATGCTTCCATCCCCTATGCCGTGGTGGAATCGCCCGAACATATCGCCCAGGCGCTCGATATGGCCCGCAAAAGTATGGTTTTGCTCAAAAACGGAACGTCGGCGAACGGGAACATACTGCCGTTAAGTAAAGATATTAAAAAAATAGCGGTGATAGGCCCTAACGCTGCCGATTCGACGATGTTATGGGCTAATTACAACGGTTTCCCGACGCATACGGTAACCATCCTGGAAGGAATATGCGAAAAAATGCCGGATGCGGAAGTCATCTATGAACTTGGCTGTAACCATACGGATAATCTCATGTTTAACGACCTCGGAAATCATATCACATCCGGAGAACAGGCCGGCTTGACAGCAGAATTTTTCAATAACGCCGAATTTGAAGGCGAACCCGTTCATAAAGGCATTGTCACGGACATTCATTATACCACAGGCGGAAATACACAATTTGCTCCGAACGTCAATCTTACGAACTTCACCGCCCGGTTCGCCGGAGATTTCGTATCGCCGATATCAGGCGACGTAATATTCAAACTGGCGGGAAACGACGGTTTCCGTATGTTTATAGAAAACGACACGGTGATGAAGTTATGGACAAACGAATACGGCGGGAGAAAAAGCTATACGCTGAAAGCGGAAAAAGGGAAAAAATATCCCGTGAAAATAGAATACATACAAAAAGCAGGCAGCGCCGACCTCAATTTCGAGATCGGTTATTATAAGCCTGTTGACCCTGCAGAAACGGCGGCAAAGACGAAAGATGCGGACGTCATCATCTTCGCCGGAGGTTTATCCCCCCGTCTCGAAGGGGAAGAAATGCCTGTTTTCATTGACGGGTTCAGGAAAGGAGACCGTACGGATATAGAACTGCCGGGTATACAGCGCGAGATGCTGAAAGCGCTGAAAGCGACCGGGAAACCCGTCATCTTCGTCGTATGTACGGGAAGCGCACTGGCGCTTACGTGGGAACACGAAAACACAGATGCAATACTTAACGCATGGTACGGCGGCCAGACGGCGGGCACGGCAGTGGCCGACATCTTATTCGGCGATTATAACCCTTCGGGAAAACTGCCCGTGACATTTTATAAATCGACGTCACAACTTCCGGATTTCGAAAATTATGAAATGAAAGGACGCACCTATCGCTACATGACAGAAAATCCGCTTTACCCGTTCGGCTACGGACTTAGCTATACAACCTTCGCTTTTAACGATGCTTCTTTGTCGTTGTCAGAAATAACAGGCGACCAGAACGTAACCCTGACAATCCCCGTCAAGAACACAGGCTATTCCGACGGTGAAGAAGTCGTGCAGGTCTATATAAAAAATCCGAACGATCCGGCCGGTCCGCTAAAAACGCTGAAAGGATTTTGCCGCATACCGGTGAAAGCCGGCAGTACGGCAGATGCCGTCATCACTCTCGAACCGAAAGCGTTCAGTTCGTTCAACGACGCCAAACAGATTACGGAAATCCGCCCCGGCAAATACAATATCCTTTATGGTAACTCATCGGACGACAATGACCTCAAACAAATTGATATTATTATAAAAGAATAAGGATATGTTATAATACTTTATTTATCAATAGTTTATGATGTTTTGGCTATGACTGACGGAAAGGATTTAGAGAACAGGTAAGAAAAACCTCTCTTTAAACGGTTAAATCTTTTTTGAGGTGCTATGAAAAATAACCGGCCGTACATTATCCGACGGTCGCTATATTCGTGGGCATCCCATATATCGAAATGTTCCAAAACATGCGCAGGTACCAGCATACTGCTTATTGTTGAAAATAGACCCTCTATCGACGGTCTCTCTAATTTTTTGCGTCCCATATTTTTCTGTGTTTAGAGAGGACAAAGGTATTCAATAAAATTTCATAGCACCTCAAAAAAAAGATTTAACCGGGAACAGGCTGCGCTCACATTCGACATACAAAACAATCGGCTATTTTTAAAGCTTTCAATATTCTGCCTTAAAAGGCATCGTTATTAACTCTTTTTCTCCACTTCAGGCCAAAAGTCATACATTGCGCCGTCAGTCCGGATTGCCTCGTAAGATATTACATCTTCCCCTCTATTTTCCCGTGTATTTCGCCGTATCGCTTCCGGTATTCTTTCGGCGTGATTTCCAT
>JAITBC010000156.1 GCA_031283785.1 Tannerella sp.
CCGACAGCTTCAAAGCGCCTTTCACGGCTGCCGAAGGATGGGGAACTTATTCTCAAAAGCAGTCATCCGCAAAAATGGAATGTATCCTCGAACCCAAATACGGACAGTTGCAGCTAAGCGGTTTTTCCGCAGACGTCCCCAAAGGCAAAAAGGCAAAAAAGGTAAGTGTTTCGCTCGGCGGACAGACCATTCCTGCAAAACTTGAGCAAAAGGGCGTTAATGTGCTGGTATCTCTGCAAAACCGTGTAACCGTCAGGACAGGAGAGCGGCTTGTGATGGAGTTTCAGGTGTGATATCCCTGATTTTGTGTTTACAGAGAGATCGAAAAAGCATCTCATATGTTTGACGAGCGCGACTTAATTGACGACCTGAACGGAGGCAACAGGGAGGCCTTTTCCCTGTTATTCAGAGCCTATTACAAAGACCTTGTGCTGTTTGGCGGGAATTTTCTTCCCGGCGACAAAGAGACCTGTGAAGACGTCGTTCAGTCCGTCTTTTTGAAACTGTGGAACGATCGTCGGGCAATTGTCATTGAGACGTCGCTTAAATCATACCTTCTCAAAGCCGTTCGCAACGCTTGTCTGGACGAGCTGCGTCACCGTGACGTCGTGCACGAACACGAATTGTACATGCAGGCTACCCGTATCGTCGACGAAATGGATACGGAAAACTACATCCTTTATTCCGATTTGCAACGGCATTTGCAGACGGCTCTCGATAAAATCCCCCTGCCTTGTCGTGAAGCATTCGAAATGAACCGTTTCGACGGATTGAAATACCGCGAAATAGCAGAACGGTTGCAACTTTCGGAACGTACTGTGGAAGTTCGGATTGCAAAAGCTATCGACTTGTTGAAAAAATATATGAAAGAATTTTTGATGTAATATAGCTGTCTTAATAAATGTTATTGAAATGTGGTAAGACAATTTATATACGTCTTTTTAAATAGAAAAAAGCAGATATGAAGAAAGACGAACAAAAAGAACGGCTTATCGAAGAGTTTCTGACGAGGAAACCGGTATTCGAGCCTCTTGAAATTGACATGTTGAATGCCGAGCGAAAAGTCTTTAGACGAATAGGGAGGATTCCGCCTTTCCGTCATTTAATGATGTATTTCCAGCGTGTGGCGGCTATAATTGTTATTCCGCTGATAGTCTTTTCGGTATATTCGACGATCGATAAATCGGATGCCTGCATGCCGGAAAGCGAAGTGTATCAGGAACTGACGGCACCGTATGGGATGATTTCACAGATAAATCTGCCCGATGGATCAAAAGTGTGGCTCAATGGCGGAAGTTCTCTGGAATATCCTCTCAAATTCAGGAAAGGCGGGCGCAAAGTGCAACTCAACGGTGAAGGCTATTTTGAAGTGCAGTCGGATAAAAAAAATCCTTTCATCGTGCAAACGGAAAAATTACATTTGGCAGCTACCGGGACAAGTTTTAATATCGAAGCCTATAAGGGAGATTCCGTAACCTGCGTAACGATGGTAAAAGGGAAAATAGACGTGGCTTTTAATCATGCAATGCCCGTCGCAATGAAAGCCGGTGAACGTGTTTCATACAATGACCGGACAGGAAAAAGCGAAATGACGGTAACGGATACGTACAAATGGTGCGCATGGAAAGATGGACTGATGATTTTCCGTGACGATCCCCTTTCGTATGTATTCAAACGTTTGGCACGTACTTTTAATGTAGAAATCCGCATCAAAAACCACGAAATAGCGTCCGACGTCTACCGTGCTACTTTCGAAGACGAATCACTTGACGAAATACTCCTCTTGCTGGAAAAAACGGCGCCTATCCATTTCGTTTGGCACAAACGGGAAATGAACGAAAACAACCGGTATGCAAGGAAACAAATCGATGTATACAAGCGCAGTAAATGAATAAGGTTAATCACAATAAACCATGGACTCCGGGTCTCGCCGTAAGGTGTCGAGCAGTGTTATTTGTTCCGGAAGAATACGGTCTAATGATAGAGGTGGAAGGTTTTCCAACGCGAAAAAACCTTTATCAAGGATGTCGAAAGTAAGGTTGTCATCACCTCCGGTTATCTCACAGAGAAAACAAAACTTATAAACATAAAACGGGCTTGCAGGATGACTGTAACAACGCTTGTCAAGTACAGCCAGCAAGCGGATTACACGCACATCAAACCCGGTCTCTTCCTTAGCTTCCTTGACGACAATCTCCCTCGGCGTGAACCCCACATCCGACCATCCGCCAGGCAAAGACCAGCGTCCGTCAGCCTTTTCCCTGACCAACAGAATTACATCACTGTCATTGAAAATAACGGCGCGTATGTCCACTTTCGGCGTAACATATTCCTTCGCCGGATGATAGTCCGCCCGTATATCATCTTCTTTTGCACCGCTCACAATAGATGTTATGCGGTCGCTTATCGCAATGAGTTCTTTACTGCGGTCTATCTCATATTCATTCGTAGAATACGTAAGTGCAGTTTGCGACATGGCGCGAATACGCTGCGCAATAGTTATAAGTTCGTTACCTCTGCTTTGCATTTTATAAAAAACCAAATTTTAAAAACGATGCGAAAGTATATAAAATTCCGGATATTATACTGTCTCCCCCGTAAAAATCTTTCCCATCACACACCGTTTTATGGCGTCCGTGACGTCCCGCATTTTTTACAATCGTCTATCAGGTCTTTATTTATGTGCCACAACTTAGGAAAATCTTCAACTTTCAAGATCCGTAATAAAAACTTCCCGTGTTTTCCCGTCGGGCAATATTGCCTGTAAGTATTCACAACGTTTTAGACAGTTCTACCGGGCCAAGCAAACCGCTTTCCCTTAACGCAACGTCTTTGGATGGCCCGTTAATAGTCCATGTCTTGCGCTGTCCTTCGGGTTGATTGGCATCATAGACAAGGCGGTTGAACCACGTACTTGTCACTTCGACCTGCAAAGTGTTTGTTCCCGGTTTTACGGCCTCCGTGACGTCGAGACGGTAGGGCGGCGTCCACAGCGTACGCAGTTTCTTCCCGTTCAGCGTTACTGCGGCAATCATTTCCACGCGACCGAGGTCGATGGAATAGGCAGCATCTTTTTCTATCTTTTCGATGTTGAATGTAGTTGTGTATGTCGCTGTTCCCGAAAACGCTTTGGCTTCGGGGGAGAGGTCGAGGTCTTTCCATGCCTTCAATTCTTTTATCTCGAACGAATTGGGGGCGCCCCATCCTGACGGAAATGCAAGCATCCATGTTCCGGAAAGCGTTTCGACAGCCTTCGGCAGCCCGGATTTATACTGTTCACCGGCAAACTTTGCCGACTTCCCGAAAACTACAAAACACGAACCGGCCTGTTCCAAATCAAAGCGAACGGATGTACGTCCGGATTCGTGTTTAACTGCTTTAGCAGGATAAATTTCTCCGCTTACGGGGTCCCAGATTTCTGCGTTTCCGGCGTTATTGAAACTCAGTTCGCCTTTAAAACCGCTACCGACCGGAGCGCAAACGTAGTACAGGTCGGCGCCTTTCGTCCGGCGGTGCAGCCACATTGCATCTCCGCCCGTCACGTCCGGCGGGATGTTCAACACTCTGACGGCAGCCTCGATCGTCATCCCCGACAACACTTTTCCCTTGCCGAGTTTTCGGATGTTTTCGCCTTTTGCATTACCCCAGAGTTTTTCTACGGCAGCATCGAAACGTTGTTGCGCCGCCTTGCCTCCCGACAGTGTGGCAATACTTTTCGGCACATCGCCGACGATAACAGCGCCGGCATTGACAAGAGCCAGCAGTTTTTCCAATGTCTCCGGCAGCATCCGTTTATTGTCCGGCAGCCACATCACTCTGTAAGATATTCCGTCGGGAGTAACGATTTTCCCGTCGCGAACCGAAAGCCTGTTCAGCAAAACATCGGGGTTACAGTAATCGTATTTATATCCTTTCGGGAAGGGAGCATTTTGATTGGGCTTGTGATTGATTTCGTCGCCGAGATACCAAAGCACGTCGGATACCGGTTTGCCACGCTCGAACAGGTAGTTGAGGCGCGAAAGATAAGCTGTAAATTCCGGCATATATTTCCACCATGTTTGACCGCGCAGAAAAGGAGTGCCGATTCCCGATCCGAAAGACGTTCCCGGCCATATCCGGTCGGTACGCGGATTGTGCGTGTAGGTGTGGAATACCAGATGCGTTATGCCCTCGATACAATTCATGTTAGCAACTTCTTTTAACATGCTCAAATGTTCGTCCCATGTCAAATTGAAAGATGTGAACGCTTCGGCTGCAACGCGAGGTTTGCCGTATAGACGCGCTGCGGAAACTGTAGGCTTGATCGGTTTGAAATTCAGCGAGCCGACATGCGATCCCTGTATCGGATGCCAGAACTCGCACATCGGCACGCAGGCATGTTTGTAATATTCCATAATATCGGCAGGGAAAATGTCGCCGGCAGCAGTTTCAAAAGTTATCGACAAATCGTTGTCTTTTGCAAGTTTTGCCATCCGTCCGTAAAACTTGTTGGCAAAAAGGTCGCCGATCGTTGCCCTCCAGTCGTGCAGAAAACGAACCGTCGTTTCGTGGTCGTCAAGTACGTACCCGAATATTGCGGGAAGCCATCTGATGAGTTGGTAGCCGGCAACCCGTTCAAATTCCGCTTCCATGTCGGTTGTCCATGTCTGAGTTTTACATTCCCAGCTGTCCAGCAGCATCCCGTTCAGCAGTCCGCCGGCAAGGATACCATTGTTGAGGCGTCCGATATAGCCTGCAAAATGAACGTCGGGACCCGATTCGGAAAGTTTGTCGCACTCCCATCCCGTACCTTCCGGTGGGGCGGGAGCATTTTTCATACCCGTATTTACATGGCCGATACGCAGGATAGTCCATTTGCCGTCCGGAACGTCCCAAGCTAAATTGCCTTGATCGTCCATCATCGAGGAGATGTCGCGGATTTTACCGGTTTGGACAAACGCCGTTGGCGACTGTTCGGGTGTGTCGTTGGCGCGTACTATGCTGCGAAGCGTCCAGCCCGCTTCCGATTCCCAGTTGTTCTTCCGGGCGGCGGAGAACAGGCGAAGCGAACCGAGCGACATGTCATGTTTATTGGCAATGGTGATCCGGTAAGTCGTCGCGCCCGTTATGTCGGAACAGGCAAACGAAATCGGACGGTCATCCTGCCAACTGCTCTGCGGCATTTCCGTCTTCAAAATTTCCTGCGTTTTCCCGTCGGGCAACACTGCCTGTACGCCTACCGTCACACCCGGCTCGTAACACCATCCGTGATTATATCCGTTGATGCTCGAAAATTCGACTGTCCGGACCGTAACGGCTTCCGGAAAAGTGATTTCAAGCCGGTGCGGTTCGTTTTCAGGCACGGGCGACAAGCTGAAGGCTTTTCCATGATTACCCGATAAAAAGTCCTTCCATGCCAAATCATCGTTACTCTTCACCGACGAGGGTTTGAGTTGCTCGCCGGTATCATCCTGCGGAGTGGGAAAAGCAAGCACGACAATATCCCTGTAATCGCGCCATTCCTCCATGCTCGGCTGCGGAACGGGCAAAGCGACGTTTTTCTGTCCTCCGCCGTCAACGTCGGTACGGCTAAAAGCAAGGTGACGCATGGCGTTCTCCGGCTTTATCCACGGCCCTCCGGACATTGCCCAGCCGGGGCAGTTCTGCATGGTAAATTTCAATCCCAGCCGGCGACATTCTTCTGCCGTATGCTTTAAAGCATCTTCCCATGCCGGACTGAGACAGGTAACTTGCGGCTCGACGCCGGGCCATGCTCCGCCAAACTGTCCGTGAAAAAACTGTATTCCCGACAGTCCCGCTCCGGCAATAGCTTCCAAATCCGCTGTAATGCCTTTGACGGCTACGTTCCCGCCGATAAAGTGAAACCATGTCTCCGGATGATAGACCTGCGGCGGAGATTGAAACGCTTCCGCATCAGCCTTTCCGAAAGGACGGTTAAGTTCGTCGATTGAAGGTGAAAAAGGTGGTTTCTGTATCTGTGCATTCACCTGTACAACAGTTAGATATAAACCGATCAAAGAAATGTAATTTAATTTTTTCATGCTGTATTTTTGTGTTTATCATATAAAATTTATCAAAACCAATACAAAAGTACGTATTTTGATTTTATTATCAAAATTACGAATGTGACTTTTCCTCTTAAAGACATCTTCCACCTTTCCGTCTAAAACACAAATATCGTAATAATCGGATTCTGAATTTACCTTTCCTCTGCCCCAAAAAAAACGTTTTTCATCCGCACGCTCCTGGCAATCGCCGGATTTTCATTTGTAAATTTCCTCTGTCGTTTTTTTTGCCGGATATATTTTTATTCATTTGCGCGTCGTAATCTGAGAATTTTATGCTAACTTTGCAGCAGTAACAGGTTTCATTTAAAAATTATGCACATGAAAAGATTAGCAGGTTTATTATTTGTATTTTTGTTTGTCTTGGGTCTGACTGCGGCGCCGGCATCAAACCTTGCCGACGGGCTGGAGGACGCAAGTAAGGAATCGGAACAGCCCGCGAAAGAGATGCAGGAAGTATATGATTTCTTAAAACAGTGCGGGACTTATTTCCTTGCTACGGCAGACGGCAATCAGCCGAGGGTTCGTCCTTTCGGCACGGCGGTTATCTTTGAAAACAGACTTTACATCCAAACAGGAAAGAAGAAAAGAGTATCCAAGCAAATGAAAGCTAACCCTAAAATTGAAATCTGCGCATTGGATTTAGCGGCGGGCAAGTGGCTTCGCATTGAAGCGACCGTTGTGGAAGATGAAAGGCGGGAAGCCAAACAGTATGTGCTCGACCAGTATCCCAATTTAAAGTCGATGTATTCGGCCGACGACGATAATACGCATGTGCTGTATCTTAAAAACGTGACAGCTACATTTTCGTCCTTTGCGGGAGAAGACAGAACGGTTAAGTTTTGAATATTTATTTGGTTAGTTAAAGATACGGATTGTTTACTTTTTCGTAGTCGACGGTTGTTGCGGGGCCGTGCCCCGGGTAGATAACGGTGTCGCCGGGTAAGGTGAGGATCCGGTTTCGGATACTGGAAATGAGCGTGTTGTAATCGCCACCCCACAGGTCGGTACGCCCGATGCTGTGACGGAAAATTACGTCGCCGGCAATAATAAATTTGCCGGCCTCGCTGTAAAATACGAGACCGGCCGGCGAATGTCCGGGAGCAAGGATGGCTTTGAGAACCGAGTTGCCGAAATGTATATCTTCGTTGTCTACTATATTGCGTAAAGGTTCAATTTCATCAAAATGTGTGGGAATACCAAATGCTGAAGCCTGCATGTCGAGGGTTGGAATGTCTTTGTTTTTTTCGTCCCTGTGCAGTTCCGGTTGTATACCGTATTTACGGAAGATATATAAATTACCGATAACATGGTCCAAATGATAATGGGTACTCAACAATCTTTTCAACGTCAGTTTATTTTCGTACAGATAATCCGATAAAACCTTTTCCTCATCGGTAGTTGCGCATCCGCAGTCTATCAATACGGCTTCTTTTGTTTCGTCGTACAGGAGGTATGTGTTTTCCCCGAAGAAATTGAAAATAAATTTTTTTATAGTTATCATAGTGGTATATAGATTACTTTTTTTGTCTCGAAAAAATCTTCTCTGAAGAAATCGTTTAACGCTACCGATATAATATTCTTGCCAAACGGAGCGGTTTCTTTCTTCAAGTCGCCTCCTTTGAGGCAAATCACCCCGTTTGGCAATGCGTTTCGTTGTTTTTTATCAATATTTTTCCTTACGAGTTTCACTAATTCCGGCAATGTCATTACCGCCCGGCTTACGACAAAATCGAATGTAGATTTCTCTTCTTCAACACGGCAATGCCTTGTCGTTACGTTTTTAAGCCCAATACTTTCGGCAACCGCCCGGGTAACCTTTATTTTCTTCCCTGTACTGTCGATAAGGTGAAACCTGACGTCAGGGAATAATATTGCTAACGGTATGCCGGGGAATCCTCCTCCTGTCCCTGCGTCTAATATATTTGTGCCTTCCGAGAAATGTAAAAGCAGGGCTATTCCCAGTGAATGTAGAATGTGGCGTTCGTAGAGATTGTCGATATCCTTACGCGAGATGACATTAATCTTCGCGTTCCAGCTCGCGTATAATCCGCCTAACGCATCAAACTGTTCCGTTTGATGTGCGGATAATCCGGGGAAATATTTCTTGATGATATCATTCATTTTTCGTCAACGGCGAGTGGCGCGACCGGGGAATTTTCACGCATCAGGTGGCGAATTTTGTCGTACGGGAGTGCGACGTCGATTTTCCCGACGGAGTAGGCCGCTATTTCATAATGGTTGAATGTATAGGTTATTCCATTCCCGTCAACATAAAAGTTGTTGTTGGGATAAATTTCTTTGATATTGAAAAATCCCATATTTTCCAACTCGGCAGGATCGGTGACATGATGATCCGCCGCGATGGCATCTACTATGATTCGGGCGAGGTCGTCCTGATAATTGTCGGCAAACAGGTCTTTTTCTTCCAGCGCATCCCCGGTTTTGAGGTAAATGACATAATTGTTATATCCCTGTTCTCCGTGTGCGCCTCCCGTGAAATACTCGACGGCAACGGCATAGCTTATTAAATTACATTTATTATACAGGATTTCGTTTGACGACATTTCATGATAAGTGAACGATGATTCGATAATCGATTTTTCTTCCGTGTTATTTCTTGCATCAAGGAAGTCTTTTTCAATTTCTTTATATTCGGAAATATATTTGTTTGTATAGCTTGCCATTGCATCTTCCGGCGATGCGGAAACATTGTCTTCGCCGAAAAATGAGATTAAAAAGTGGCGGTTTATTTTTCGGAGTATCTCTTTGTCTTTGTAATCAGACGGATATATAAAGGAGGATTCGAGTGTGCAGGAAGGATTCATAGAATCTCCAAGCAGATGATACTGTTCATTTATCATAATTGTATCGAAACGAATATCATTGTCATTGCTAATGTTTGCCGTAGTTTGTTTACAACCTGTCATGAAGATACCCGAAAGCAGTGATGAGACTAAAAAAATAATTTTCTTCGATTTCATATTATATACATTAATTTAATATTATATTAAAGCGCTTTAATGCGCCCGTTTTCTAAACTCCGACGGCGTAATGCCTTCTTTTTTTTTGAAGAATGTCGAAAACTGGCATACATTTTCAAAATGTAGCGAATAGGCTATTTCGGAAATATTTCTGTCGGTAGTGGTCAGTAACTCTTTCACCTTCATCAGTTTTTGCTGTAGTTGGTATTGAGCCGGCGAAACTCCGGTATATTCTTTGAACATACGCCTGTACCAGGAATATCCCAAACCTAATTTTTTCGCAATATCTTCCTGCGAAAGCGTACCTTCAATATTGTTTTTTATAATGTTACGCGCTTCGTTTATCTTATTAACGATATAAGAGTCCGTATATTGTCTGTTTTTATTTTTATAATAAACAGTTCCCAAAATCGACAGGACAATACTGGATATCATTTGTTGATATCCGGTTTTCTCTTTCCGTGCTATCCTGATGATGTCTTCGTATAAATCAACGACGGAGCTGCTTGCGCCGATATTGTAAAGAGGCTCTTCTTTTGAGAAGAAACCGTTTTTCACCCGGTTGTCGATATGCAGACCTCGAAATCCGACCCAGTATTCGTTCCATCCCGTCGACGTGTCCGGCTCATAACTGTGCCATTCGCCCGGAAAGAGTAGAATCATTGTCCCGGCCGTTACTTTTTGTTTCTTTTTTACGGATTGCGATGAGAACCAGCCGCATCCTTTTGTTATATATATTAATTGGTATTCATTGAATATACGTCCTTTTTCAGGCGTGAAACGATGTGAATCCGGATGTTGTGCAGGGGGATAATTCGTACGGGGAGGTATCGACTGGCATCCTACCGTTGTTACTATGATGCCCCAATCTTCGTCATTACTTCCTATAGAAAGGTATAATAATTTGTTTTCGTACATGATATGTCAACTTTTTGTTCTTTCTTTATGTAAATATTACGGCACAAATTTATGCAAAAAACTATTACTGTCAAAAATGAAACAATAAAAATCAAAAAAATAAGCGATAATATCATTCAACAGGATAATTTTGTACCATTAAAAACAGTAGAAAAATATAACAGCCATGGATAGACATTATTTTTTAGCTTTTGATTTGGGGGCAACAAGCGGACGTTCAATACTCGGAATTTTTGACGGCGTCAATTTTGAAATGAAAGAACTGACCCGTTTTTCCAATACTATTATGGAACTTCACGGGAAATATTACTGGGATGTGTTCGGACTTTACAAATCCTTGAAGGAAGGATTGGCGGAATGTGCCGGGCAGGGAATAAAACCGACATCTATCGGTATAGATACGTGGGGCGTAGATTTCGGATATACAGGAAAAGACGGGACGATACTGGGGTTACCACGCGCTTATCGCGATCCTTACACGGATGGGGGGCCTGAAGATTACTTTAAGCTAATGTCGCGGGATAAAGTTTACGGGCTTACCGGTATACAAATTATGAACTTCAACAGTTTATATCAGTTATATTGCGCTAAACGGGAAGATTTTTCCCCATTGGCGGGAGCTGACAAGATATTGTTTATGCCGGATTTGCTGTCTTATATGTTGACCGGAAAGCAGGTCTGTGAATATACGGAAGCTTCTACTTCACAGATACTCAATCCGGCGACGCGTCAATTTGAATCTTCGCTTCTCGAAATTATAGGGCTATCACCCTCGTTGCTGCATCCGCTCATTGATCCGGGCACCGTGATCGGAACGCTGACGGATACTTTGGCAGAGGAAACAGGCATAGGGAAAGTGCCTGTTGTAGCGGTTGCCGGACATGATACGGCCTCTGCGGTGCTTGCCGTTCCGGCCGAAAATCCGAATTTCGCTTATCTGAGTAGCGGAACATGGAGCCTGATGGGAGTTGAAACGGAAACACCGGTGTTGACCGGCGAATCTTTTGAAAAAAATTTCACCAATGAGGGTGGAATAGAAGGAACAACGCGATTCCTTAAAAATATAACGGGAATGTGGCTTCTTGAGCAGTGCCGCAAAGAGTGGGAGCGGGAAGGACGCAAATATACGTATGCCGAGATTATGGATATGGCGATGAAGGCGGAAGGTGTGAAGGCGTATGTTAATCCCGATGATCCGCGTTTGGCAAATCCTGTAAGCATGAGCAAGATGATCGCCATGATATGTGAGGAGAACGGTATGACGCCGCCTGTGACGGATGCCGAATATATACGCTGTATTTTCGAAAGCCTCGTGCGCCGTTATGTCGAAGTCATTGATATGTTGTCGGGAATGATCTCATTTCCAATAGAAAAGCTGCATATCATAGGCGGCGGTTCGCAGAATGATTTGATTAACCGTATGACGGCTAACGCTCTCGGCATCCCTGTTGTTGCAGGTCCGTCGGAAGCTACGGCTATCGGTAATTGCATGATGCAGGCCAAAGCTGCCGGCTTAGTTAAAGACCGCTGGGAGATCCGGAAAATTATAGCTGAAGCGTTTGCCGTAAAAACGTTCCTCCCGGAAACGAAATAAGTGTTTAAACATCAATATTAATCAATTAAAATAATAAATGACATGGAAAATAGCAGAATTAAAAATGCGTATGAAGCAGCGAAAGAACGTTATGCCGAAATCGGTGTTGATACGGAAAAAGCGATCGCAACTCTTGAAAAGATATCGTTATCCCTGCATTGCTGGCAGACGGACGACGTTGCCGGCTTCGAGAACCAGGGCGGCGAGCTTACGGGAGGTATTCAGGTGACGGGAAATTATCCCGGACGCGCGCGTAATATTGACGAATTGCGCGCCGACATCGTAAAGGTTAAATCATTGATACCGGGGTCTCACCGGTTGAGTCTGCACGAGATTTACGGAGACTTCGGCGGCGCTGTGGTTGACCGGGATCAGGTCGAACCCAAACATTTCCAAAGCTGGATGGAATGGGCAAAAGAGAATGAACTGAAATTAGATTTTAATTCTACCTCGTTCTCGCATCCGAAGAGCGGCAATCTGACGCTGGCCAATCCCGACGAGGGAATACGTGATTTCTGGATTGAGCATACGAAGCGTTGCCGCAAAGTGAGCGAGGCAATGGGCGAATTTCAGGGCGATCCCTGCATTATGAACCTGTGGATTCACGACGGAAGTAAAGAAGTGCCGGCCAATCGCCTGAAATATCGCCGGATACTGGAACAGTCGTTAGACGAAATATTTGCGACGGAATACCGGAATATGAAGGATTGTATCGAAGCCAAACTCTTCGGTATCGGCCTTGAAAGTTATACGGTCGGTTCTTACGACTTCTATCTCGGATACGGCGCGAAAAAAGGTAAGATCGTGACGCTTGATACGGGACATTTCCATCTGACCGAAAGTGTGGCGGATAAGATCTCATCATTGCTGCTGTTCACCCCTGAAATCATGTTGCACGTGAGCCGCCCGATACGTTGGGATAGCGACCATGTAGTGATCATCAATGACGATTTGCTCGATCTTACCCGTGAGATTATCCGTTGTGATGCACTTGAACGCATACATATCGGGTTAGACTATTTTGATGCTACAATAAACCGTATCGGCGCTTACGTCATAGGCGTGCGTTCTACGCAGAAATCTTTGTTGATGGCGCTTTTGGAGCCGCAACAAAAATTGCAGCAGTACGAAACGAAAGATCAGCTGTTCCAGCGTCTTGCATTACAGGAAGAATTGAAGAGTATGCCCTGGTGCGCCGTCTGGGATATGTTCTGTTTGCAAAACGACGTACCTGTCGGCAATGGTTATATAGCGGAAATTGAAAAATACGAAGAGGCGGTAACATCCAATAGAAAATAATTATAATACACATGATACTGGAGATATCATCCGAAATCTTCCGTATCTGTGTTTAATACTTCTATCATAAGATGAATACATTAATAGGACTGTTAATAATAGCAGTAGGCAGTTTCGGACAGTCAAGTTCGTATGTGCCTATCAATAAGGTGAAGAATTGGTCGTGGGAAAGTTTCTGGCTCGTGCAAGGTGTTTTTGCGTGGCTTATTTTCCCGTTACTTGGCGCTTTGCTGGCTGTCCCGGAAGGCAGTAGCCTCGGGCAAATATTGTCGGTTAACCCTGCTGCTGCGCTTAATGCTATGTTTTTCGGTATATTGTGGGGTGTCGGAGGATTGACTTTCGGTCTCAGTATGCGTTACCTTGGGGTGGCACTGGGGCAGTCGCTGGCGTTGGGTACGTGTTCCGCTTTCGGAACGTTGATTCCTCCTATGTTACCGCAATATTTCCCGGAGGCGGAACAAATTACTCCCATATTGATTGTTGGTGTTGCGATAGCCATTGCCGGCATTGCCGTCATTGGTTATGCCGGTGCATTGAAATCGCAGACTATGAGCGAAGAAGACAAGCGGAAAGCGATAAAAGATTTTGCATTGAAAAAAGGTTTGTTGATCGCCGTACTGGCAGGTGTTATGAGCGCCTGTTTTAGTCTGGGCCTTGAGGCCGGAAAGCCTTTGGTGGTGGACGGTGTGAATAAATTGTTTAAAACATTGCCGGCAACATTGATGATTACATGCGGAGGATTTATTACAAATGCCGTTTATTGCCTGTTTCAGAATACGAAAAATAAAACTTTCGGCGATTATGGCAAAACATCTTTATATGCAAACAATATCTTATTTTGCGCTTTGGCCGGATTATTGTGGTATTCCCAGTTTTTCGGATTCGGAATGGGTAAGAGTTTCTTCGAATCCGGAGGTGTTATCATGGCATTCTCGTGGTGTATCCTGATGACGCTGAATGTTACGTTCAGTAATGTGTGGGGAATCATACTTAAAGAATGGAAGGGCGTATCCAAAACTACGATATACGTATTACTGGCCGGTCTTGCCGTTCTGATATTTTCGCTTATATATCCTAATTTGTAATAATTTTCTTTTCATAAATCAGGGCAAACGCAAGAAAATATTAACTTTGCATCAAGAAATCGATACAGACATATTTATCAGAAGTAGAAGATTTTCGGATAGAGAAAAAGTGCTTACACAAGTTGTCCGATATTTTATTGATTGGTCTCTTTACTTATTTGAGTAACGGGGAAGATTATGGAGACATGGTTTTATATGCAAAAAGCCACAAAGAATTTTTAAGACCGTATGCAGAGGTTGAAGAAACGAAGGCTAAAGGTTGCATATGACTTGGACTATCTCAATCAATTGATTGATTACTTAATTTGCGTGCGTTTGCCCTGATGGCTGGCTAATTTATTTACTTACTGCTTTGTTTTTTCTCCCCGAATTGCTGTAACAGTTTGAAATAATATTTACGTATCAAAAAATGGTAACTTTGCACATTAAAAATACAGTCGAATTTATTGGAAACAGGTGAATAAGAAAAAATTAGCATTGTATTAAAGAAGATGATTTGTTAAACGAATAAGTATAATTTTATGAATAAGTCTAATCGTCGTGATTTTTTGAAACATTCTGCGTTACTGGGAACCGCAGCAATATTACCTTCCGGTCTTTTGGCAAAAGGACAGTCAAAACAAAATGAGCCGGTATCGGGTTCTTCTTCAAATGACACTTACACTGTCAATATGAGACAAATACTTGCTACGCATTTGCCGCCGCGGCAGATAATTATCCCTGATGTAGCGGGATATAAAGCGCTTAAAGGTGATTTTCACATACACAC
>JAITBC010000250.1 GCA_031283785.1 Tannerella sp.
TTATATAGAAGGATTATTCCTGAGTTCCGGTGTAATACGTAATCCGGATTATACAATGGAGCGTATGGTCCGCGTAGTAAAAGAGTTGCGTACCGCATGTCGTTTTAACGGATATATCCACCTGAAAAGTATACCGGGATGCAGCCGGGAGTTAGTTGCCGAAGGCGGCCTTTATGCCGACCGTATGAGTGTAAACTTGGAAATACCGACCGAACAAAACCTGAAACTTCTTGCTCCCGACAAAGATTTCCAGAGTGTATTTGCTCCGATGCGCTACATTCAGCAAGGCATGTTGCAAAGCATCGAAGATCGCCGTAAACTCCGTCATGCGCCACGCTTCGTTCCTGCGGGACAAAGTACGCAGATGATTGTAGGCGCAACGCCCGAATCCGATAAGGATATATTATACATATCGTCCGCACTGTATAAGCGTCCAAGCATGAAGCGCGTGTATTATTCGGGATTCATACCGGTTAATTCGTACGACAAGCGTCTTCCTGCCGTCAGACAGGCGCCGCTTGTACGCGAAAACCGCCTTTATCAGGCAGACTGGCTGATGCGTTTTTATCAGTTTCGCGCCGATGAAATCGTGGACGACAGGTTTCCGAACCTCGATTTGGAAGTCGATCCCAAATTAGCATGGGCATTGCGTCACCCGGAACATTTTCCGGTAGATGTGAATACCGCTGACTATGAGATGATCCTTCGCATACCGGGCATAGGCGTTAAATCCGCGAAACTGATTTTGTCCGCCCGCCGCTTCGGAAGACTGACATCGGAGCAATTGAAAAAAATAGGCATCGTGATGAAAAAAGCGAAATATTTTATCACATGCCATGAATTACCGATGAATACGGTTAACGAAGTCTCCCCGGAATATGTGCGCAAAGTTCTTACGGAACCGAAAAAGAAAAAGATGATAAACGACGAACGGCAATTATCCATTATTTTCCCCGATTAGCACAACGCAGATCAGAAACAGCTTCTCATCATTTCATAAAAAAATTATTGATTCCGCTATGACCATATTCTTTTATGACAAGACATTTGAAGGATTACTGAGCGTCGTCTTCGACGCCTTCAGTTTAAAGATGTTCCCGGAAAAACTTCTTCCGACGGGCGATACCATACCTATGTTTACAGACGCAACGCATACCGTCGTAACCGTGAAGGAGCGGTCAATGCGCGTATGGAATGCCCTGCATAACAAACTTGAAAAAAACGTATGCAACATGCTGATGCACGTTTGGCTTTCGGAGTTGGATGGAAGCGACGAACTGTTATTCCGTTATATCAGTAAAACTTTTGCTGCAGACCGAAAGATCGAATATAACTTTGGCGACGTCGACACTCTTGACGTACACAAGATCGCCCGCAAAGTAAGCCACGAAGCGCAATATATCAAGCAGTTTATCCGTTTCCAAAAAGCGGCCGACAATATATTCTTTGCGCCGATCAAACCCATATTCAATGCATTGCCGCTGACCATCGATCATTTCACCGACCGTTTTTCCGACCGGCAATGGGTCATCTACGATCTCCGGCGTAAATACGGATATTACTACGATTTATGCACCACGAAAGAAATCACATTTACCGACGACGACCGCCTGTTGAGCGGAAAGTTAGACGAATCGCTCATGGCCGACGACGAAAAACTGTTTCAGGACTTATGGAAAGGCTATTTTAAAGCAATGACGATCAAAGAGCGTATCAACCCCCGTTTGCAGAAAAAAAACATGCCTGTAAGATTCTGGCAACGCCTGACAGAGAAACAATGAATTCCGCAAATAGAATAAATTCAGCGACAGGAAAAGAACAGAGCGCCCTAAAAAACATAACAATAATCCACCCGAAGAGTTTCTCCTTAAATGAAGAATCCCCTCCTATCCGTCGACCAAAAACTAAAGCAATTCGTTATCTTCGGAATAACTTTTTCAGAGCAAATTGTTTATTTTTTCAACGAAAACATCTTTACTTGCTGCACCAACCTGTTTGTCGACAATTTCACCTCCTTTGAAAAATAAAACCGTCGGAATATTGCGGATGCCGTATTCCGTAACGATATCATCATTATCATCGACATCCACCTTACCGATAAGGACACGATCTTCATATTCCTTCGCCAATTCATCAATAATTGGTCCAACCATACGACAAGGGCCACACCATTCCGCCCAGAAATCCAACACCACGGGTTTCTCCCCTTTCAATAATTCGCTGTAATTTTCATCTGTTATTATTAATGCCATAATTTTTAATTTATATGATTATAAATATTAATTTACCATGTCTAATTGATCGTAAAACGTATATTCTCCATATCCGTTAAAGCGTCTATAAGTTTTTGTGTTACATCTACGCCTTTGCCTTTAGAAAAGAGGTTAAGCGATACGTGACGGGTTTCATCAGTTACATTGAAAAACAAGGTTGTTTTACCTGCGTTATTACGGAGAACAGATGTTAATTCTTCCACCATCGTATCATTTAACTCATTAACAGGCACTGAAATGCCTAATTTTTGAATAAGTTTATCTTTTTCGTCCTGCAAAAGCGTTATCGTTTTTATCTTGAAATCAAGCGTATTGACATATGTGCTGCGGGATTCTACGGTTGCCCGGATAAACAGATACACGCCCGGTTTACCGTATTTGCTGTAATTTATGTAGTCATTGCCGAACAACGGGATTTCACCGCTTCCCGTAAAGTCTTCGACGGTAAGGATACCATAAGGTTTACCATGCTTAGTCATCCCTTCGCGGAAAGCCGTAACGATACCTCCAATAATCAATTCCCTGTTTTTCAGTTCTTCACGATTATTTACGTCGACCATTCCCGTATTGCATACATAAGTAAGAATCACCCGGTAAGCATCCAGCGGATGGGCGGAAAGATAAATACCAATCAAGTCTTTCTCTTTATTCAAACGTTCCAGGTCACTCCATTCTTCGCATTTAAAAACTTCAGGTTTTGCTATATCAATTGCGGCATCCGCACCGAAAAGCGAGTTTGTCGACATTTGTTTATCCAGCTGATATTTTATCCCGTAACGGGATATAATTTCAGTGAATGTCTCACCTTTTTCATTAGGCGTAACAAAAGGTTCCCTTCGCACGCCGAGATTATCGAAAGCGCCCGACAAAGCAAGACTTTCAATCACCCGCCTGTTACATGCGGTAAGATTCACACGCTCTATAAAATCATAGATATCTTTGTATTGGCCGTTCTTTTCCCGTTCTTCCTTTATATTCTGAACAGCCCCCTCGCCTACTCCTTTGACGGCTGCAAGTCCGAAACGTATATCTCCTTTTTTATTCACGCCAAACTTACGATGCGACTCATTGACGTCCGGCCCGAGAACTTGCAGTCCCATCGCCCGACATTCGTCCATCGACTTTGTTATTTCCTTGATGTTCGACAAGTTACGGCTCAAAACAGCAGCCATATATTCCGACGGATAATGAGCTTTCAGATAAGCAGTCTGATAGGCAACCCACGAATAACAGGTCGCATGACTTTTATTGAACGCATAAGAAGCGAATTTTTCCCAGTCGCCCCATATTTTTTCCAGTGTCTTGCGTTTATATCCGTTTACTTCGCCTCCGGAGAAGAACTTTTCTTTCAGTTCCGCCATTTTATCCTTTTGCTTTTTCCCCATCGCTTTACGCAGGGTGTCGCTCTCGCCGCGGGTAAAACCGGCAAGCAAACGCGACAGTAACATGACTTGCTCCTGATATACCGTAATGCCGTACGTATCTTTGAGATACCGTTCCATGATGGGTATATCGTAAACAATTTCCGAACGCCCGTGCTTGCGTGCGATAAACGACGGGATATAATCCATCGGTCCGGGGCGATACAGCGCATTCATCGCAATAAGATCTTCGAATTTTGACGGCTGCAATTCTTTCAGATATTTCTGCATACCGACAGACTCGAATTGAAACGTTGCTGTTGTTTTTCCCTGGCAGTATAATTGGTAAGTCTTTTCATCTTCTATATCTATCCGATCAATGTCTATCACTTCGCCGGTAGTCTGCCGTACATTTTCGATTGCCTCTTTTATGATAGATAACGTTTTCAGCCCGAGAAAATCCATCTTTATAAGGCCGGTGTCTTCAATAACGGATCCTTCATACTGCGTGACAAGCAGCGTTTCGCCGGTCTCTTTATCATCGGCAGTAGAAACCGGCACGATGTCCGAGATATCCTGGCAACCGATGATAATACCGCAGGCATGGACGCCCGTATTACGGACAGTCCCTTCAAGTTGGCACGCAAAAGTCAGGGTCTTTTTTATCAGCGGATTATTCCCGTCCATCTCCGCTTTAAATTCCGGCAAATATTTCAGACAGTTAGCCAGATTTAATTTTACCGGCTGGCCGTCAACCTCCGGCATACGATCGGGAACAAGCTTCGCCAGGCGGTTTGATTCCGATAAAGGCAACTCCAATACGCGGGCAACGTCTTTTATGGCCATTTTCGATGCCATCGTACCGTATGTAATAATATGCGATACGCGGTCGTAGCCGTATTTATCGGTCACCCATTTCAATATATCCCCACGTCCGTCGTCATCGAAATCGATGTCAATATCGGGCATCGATATTCGGTCGGGATTGAGGAAACGTTCAAACAGCAGATCATATTTTATGGGGTCGATATCCGTTATTCCAAGGCAATAGGCGACAACCGATCCTGCGGCGGAACCTCGTCCCGGCCCGACGGCAACATCCATATTCCTTGCGGCCGCGATGAAATCCTGCACGATCAGGAAGTATCCGGGATACCCCATGGTTTTCATTGTATTCAACTCAAACTCAATGCGTTCTTTCACTTCATCGGTCAGATTATCCGCATATCGTTTGCGTGCTTTTTCATGGGTAAGATAAGCAAGATAGTCCGCTTCGAGTTTGATGCGTATGACCTTTTCATATCCGCCAAGGCGATGATAATTTTTTTCGCCGAACTCTTCAATAAGGTCTTCCGCTTCATATTTACTCCAATACTCGTCTTCTGTTCCAAATGATGAATCAATTTCGAAAAAGGGCATCAACGCAGGCGAATCTATATCGAAAAACTCTATCTTATCCGCTATTTCGAGCGTATTTCTCAACGCTTCCGGTATATCGGAAAAAATAGCGTTCATTTCGACAGTCGTCTTCAACCATTCCTGACGGGTGTAACGCATGCGGTTCCGGTCATTAATGGTTTTATTCGTGCTGAGACAGAGAAGTATTTCATGTGCAGCCGCGTCGTCTTCGTTCACAAAATGCACATCGTTCGTCGCGATAAGTTTGATATTATGTTTACGCGCAAGTTCAATAAGCGCTTTGTTAACTTCGATCTGACGGGGATATACATCTTGCGCCGCTTCCGGATCCCGCGTTTCATGTCGTTGTAATTCCAAATAATAATCATCGCCGAAAAGATTTTTAAACCATAATAGGGATTCCTCCGCTTTTCTCATATCGCCATTTTGTATATGGCGCGGCACTTCGCCGGCCAGACACGCGGAACATGCAATAATATCTTCATGATATTTTTCCAGAAGCTCCTTATCTATACGCGGACGACCGTAAAAACCTTCCGTCCACGAATAAGATACCATTTTTATCAAGTTCTTATACCCTTTCAGTGTTTTGGCAAGGAGCACAAGATGCCATCCGCCAAGTTCTTCTTTCCCGGATTTGTTGTGACGGCCGTTACGTGCACAATAACATTCGCATCCGATAATCGGTTTGAAGAGTTGTTCCTTTTCTTCATGTATTTTGTGCGACAGTTTTTTTATCCGCTCGTCATCTTCTTCCGTTGGATTGGTCTTTGCGAGTAACTGCTGCAACTCCTTTTCACAATCTTTGATCGTCCCGGAATGTTTACTGTTTTTCTTCTTTACTTTGTTATAAAATTCTTTTATCCCGAACATATTCCCATGATCGGTCACAGCGAGCGCTTTCATCCCATCGCGCTGCACCTTTTCGATCAGGGCGTCAACAGGCGCTTGTCCGTCAAGCAGTGAAAACTGCGTATGTACGTGTAAATGTATAAAAGGTTCCATAGTCGTTGCAATAATTTAACGCCGTTGCAAAATTAAGCATAAAATATGTACCTTCATAATAAAGTTTTCAACAACGAACGAAACCGCCGTTCCTGCCTGCGATATCGCAGCAACGCTGTGTCCACGTATATGGCTGTTTCTTCCTTCTTCGCCCATTTCCACTCGGATAATCCGGCTTCATCGTCATACAATACCAAGTATGTTCCCGCTTTAGAAAAGAGAACGATTATACCAGCATCTTCTTCGGTTCTTATCTTGGTTAAATCTTTTTTTGAGGTGCTATTGATTTTTTTGATCCGTTATTCCGAAAAAAGATCATTCTTTTTGTACCGACATAAAAACGGTTTCATATGAGCAAAAAAATAAAAACGGAAGAAGGCAGTGGCAGCAGTGGTGTGCTGATAGCAAACCCCATCTATGATCATGTATTCAAGACAACCTCGTTCGTACGCCCGTTCATGATATGCCATGTTGACATCTATGATCATGTATTCAAGACAACCGCGTGGCACGCAAGTTTATATCCGCCATTATCGGCGAGGAAGTGGCAGGTCTGACCTTCGCCCCTCAGGAATATGTGCGCGAGCTGGAGAACGTTCCGGAAAAAAGCTGGAGTTTTTACCGTCTGGACTTCAATGCGCAAATAAGGATCGGCGATACGCAGAAATCGGTGATGATAGAAGTACAGAAAGTGTCGCTTAACACCGACGTCATGCGCTTCAGGCGTTATATGATTTCTTCTATTTGTTTTTCGTCAAGATTGAAGTACTCCCGTAACTGCTCTTTGGAAAGACCGTTCTTAT
>JAITBC010000310.1 GCA_031283785.1 Tannerella sp.
CTGTAAAATCCGTTTCCTGAAAAATATAAGAGATCCTTGCCAAATAATCATTAAACGGTCTGTTCTTACTCCACCAAGTCGTCTTCGTATTGTAATGCGTACCGGCAGAATAAACAATACCGGGATATCCGGTCCCTTCCGGATTATGGGTAAAACCGTGGATAACAGGACGATTCATACCTTCCATAAAAGCTCTGTCACCAACAGGCTTCATATCTCCCGGTCCTTCCTGCCAGTTCTGAAAACTTGTAAAGGCTTCCAATTCGACTATCTTCCGCTGATATAAATGGGATGCGGCAGAAACCTCTTTCACTAACATCAGCAGGTCGATACTATCCGGAGTTCCATCATAACGGGAATGATTAATCCAGAACTCTCCACGTGGAATATCCAGCACCCCCAACGCCTTAATTCCATCAACCGGCACATTATGTAATGGGGGTCCCGGACCGCCGGATTCGGAAATCAGGTTCAATCCGTATTTATTTGCGATCTCTTTTCCCTTTTTATAATGATTATTTATCATCAGTTCGGAGAGAGTCACTCCGAAATCCTGTTTAAACGACACAGCAATAGCCGGATCAAAACATTCATTGTCAAAAATATAAGGAAGAAACTTATCGATCTTATAACCATTCAGTTTCTCAAATTCTGAAGCAAGTGCAGATGTCCAGACAGTTTTTTTTGCCTCAAAACTGGCCAGGTAAAAATTCTTTAATGCTGTTTTGGTAAAATCACCTCCAAGCAAAGGTTTCAGTTTGTTAATGAAAAACATGAAATGCGCTTCTGTTGCAGCCGTATCAAAATGGTCAATAATCGTACCTGCGGACTTTGGACTCGGAAGATGTAAATGCTCACCCGAATTAGAACATACATAACGGCATATATCCCAATCTCCATCCGGCACATCCCATGTAACAATTTCTTTTTCCGGTTCGAAAAGCCGGGTTATATTCACAATTTTCGAAGTATCCAGATAAATATCCTCATGCTGAACAGGAATTGCCAGGACAGCTATTTCTTCACTATAAACCGGCCTTCCGTTGTCCTCAAACGCCATCAGACGTACCCTGCCTTTTTCGTCTTTGGGAGTTATTTCCGGATAAGGCGTTTTTATTTCCTGCCGGCTTCCTCCTCTTATTCTGATTTTTGAGTAATACAATGATTTTGCGGCATGCTCCGGTTTTACCCAGCTCCCACCGGCATTCCAGCTACTTGCCAGATTCAAGCCAACCTCCAGATCCAGACGGGTAGCTTCATTCACTGCAAAAACAATTCCTTTTAACGATTCATCACTCATAAATGCAGGTCCGGCCGGCACAACCCCATCCGGACGAAAACCTATTTCAAAAATATCCACTCCTCCTAATCCTGCATCTTTTATAGCCTGCAGTTCTTCCTTTATTTTAACCGTATCTATATAACCGTTCAGCCACCACCAATATATCTTTGGCCGTGCTGTACCTTCAGGATCATTGAAATTCATGCTCAGTTCCGAATAGGCGGAATAATCATTTTCTTTTTTGTCATAACACGAAACGCACAACAAAATAATAGAAATCCATACAGGATATATTAATATTCGAATATGTTTCATTTGTATACTTTTTAAATTAATTCTCAAATCCAATCATGCCGGTCATTGAATCCTCTGCCATTTACCATGCAAATACCATATAGCCTGATATATTCCTGAATTCCGAATAATGTCCCATATAATCCAGTTTTACCTCCGGGTCGATGTTTCCGCCATTAAACGGATAACTTACGTTGTGAACCACCTTGAGTTTTGAACTTTCATCTCTCGAATGATAAAAACGCACCGTTGCATTTGATAGACCACTGAGTTCCACTCTTCTGTCTGTCTTATATCGTCTGGGAATCTCAAAACAGGAAATGATCCCGTTTTCTTGTTCGACAAAAATCCGGCACTCTTCGCTCCAGGCTTTAGGAAAGCGATAAGTTGCATATCCGTCCTTCAGTTCTGTCTCCATACCTGTGAAAATAGGCGCTCCCTGCGGAAAGCGAAAGCGATGTTCCACTGTTTGGTTGGGCACATAACCTGCGAAATAAAAACCATTATCAAAACGGAAAATAACATTTACCGGATTTTTTACGGATAGGCCTGGCTTTTCGTAATGAATGTGATACCCTAACCGGCTAAGGCCATACCGCATCAATGAACCGCCGATAATCCATTTTTCAGGATCGTCAGGAGTCAGTAGCTTGCCACCTTTATAATATGCCGAATTAGTACCCCTGACATAACAAACAGCCCCGCCATTCCATTCTTTTTTCTGACATAATATGACAATATCCCGTTTGTCTTTTCCGTTTGCACGTACCAGTACCTCCATACCCGATTCATTTGCCTTTACGGCGACTGTCTCGATTCCTCCACCGGACATTAATGCATCATGACGCAGTTTTTCAGGCATTTTTGCTCTTACAACATCAAAATTCCGTAACGTATTCAATGAAAATTCACCGGAAACAGGTTCTACCGTCTTGACATTTATGAATTTCTGAAATTCAGGACTGGTGTGATCTACCGGACCATACACCATTAACCGACCTCCTTCCCTGACAAAACGGATCAGTTGTCTTTCTGTTTCGGATGCGGCTTCCGGAGCAATTGTAACCAAAATCGATTCATTGAACCCGGTATATCCCTGTAGCATCAACGATGCGAAATTAGACATGGAAACCACTGTATTCAATGGAAAGCCATCGTTCACAGCCTGCCGGATAAACCAGTCAGCATAATAGATCTCTTCCATTCGTTCAGGTTGCTGATATGCCCATCGATGATATTCATCAAATGGATAAACCCAAACAAGTACTCCCGCCTGATCAGGAGACACCCTCCGTCCCTGTATTATATGAGGAATCACTTCTTCGGGCACCTGATCAGGCATATTTCCATACGAGTCATCTATCGATAGAAAATTCAGATGGGTCGGTTTTCTGACTTCTCCTTTTCTGTTGATACGACTGACTGCCATCGGAAGATATATATCGTGCGCTTCCCGTCCGTATCTGTCCAGCCAGGGACTGTTTGACCACCAGGGATCGTGCATATAATAGCGGAAAAGATATCGTTCATCGGGCAGTTCAGCCATCCGGGACATGTAGCCGACAAGCTCCAGTCCGTAATCGCCGTCTAAAGCAGCCCATGGTGAATTAGGAGGTGGCAACAAATTGAAATTACTTCCGTAAATATCTTCCAGATTGACACCATCACTCGCCAGATCAATTCCCGTCGACATATTCGTGCCACGCGTTTCAATCCTGAAGCCGGGACATTCCGCACGAAACTGTTTCCAGAATTCCATGATCAGTCTTTTTGTATCATGAATTTTTTCACGTTGAAAATCCTTTCCGTCAAAGATTGCTCCGGTTGCGCTCCAGGTCTCCAATCCGAACCCGAATCCATTGGATAACCACAAATAATCAAACCCCAAATCAGTTAAAAAGTGCTGACTCTGACGTCCCAGGAACGTGCCCAATGGCGTTCCCTGGGGAATACCGTCCGGATATCCGGCATAAACTTCTTTATCCTCGTTCAGGGTGGCATAACAGCAGACAAAAGTTTTCGTTCCCATTGTATTACCCATACA
>JAITBC010000319.1 GCA_031283785.1 Tannerella sp.
TGATATTTGCCGCCCCATTCGCGTATAATCAGTTCGTTTTTGGTGTCGATAACCGGATATTCCCATTCTTCGGTACTGAAATAGAATCCGAATTTCAGTCCTTTAGCCTTACAGTTGTCCACAATCGGCTGTATCAGGTCTTTACCGACTCTGTCGCCGGCGTCTCTGTGAGTGTAGGATGAAGGCCAGAGGCAAAATCCGGAATGGTGTTTGCAGAACGGGATAATGTATTTTATTCCCGCTGCAACGGCTATGTCTGTCAATTTGTCGGGCTGATAATTTTCGGCTTTAAAAAAAGGAATGAGGTCGTCTCTTTGAAAATCTTCACCCCAGTTTTTGTCGTGATATTTTTCAGCATTGGCGTCGTGGTCAATACGATGTTCGTACCAGTCGGGATACATTGCGCCCTTATCCCGTTTCACAGCCCATCCTCCTACAGACCACAGCCCCCAGTCAATAAACATCCCGAACTTGATATCTTCAACCCATTCGGGAGCAACATGCCGGTCGAGTGAAGAGCCGACAGGTTTCCATTTTCCTTCACAATTGACGCCGGATACGCGACTGAATTCTTTTTCCGCATCCTGGATAAGCTTTTCGGAAAAATTTTCCCTCAAATCTTTCAGCGAATACTTGTAACGGTTCTTCACCGGGTCATAACCTTCCGGTCGCCTGTATCCTTCGGGTGCAAGCGGAAGTTCGTCATGAGCTACGCCCTGATGCTGTCCCTGTCCGTAACTCGTAATACTTAGCCCCAACGTAGCTAAAAACATTAAAATCGTTCTTTTCTTCATCATTATTTCGTTTAATTTTATAAATACAAGTCTAATGAATTTCCGGCAAATATACACTTTTTTCTTTTAAAGCGCTATCGAGGTTAATGAGCGAATATGCTAAATTCAAATCTGGTAAATCGGACGCAGGTCGAGGTCGGTCTTCAACGTGCGAAAGCTGTATTCTGTCTCGCGGATAATATTATAAACATCCCAAAGCAATTTTTTCACAAACCGTCAATGATGTGCACGGAAAATAAACCCGCTTAGCCCGTTAGGTTCGACGTCTTTTTTTTTGCTCCCGAGGCATGGACTTTACCTTGCGCACTTATTTCACCGGCCAACAAAAAAGAGTTTGTCGAAACACTTAAAGGTCTTAATCCTGAAATTAACGTTATAATTATCGACGAAAGCGGATGGTGGCGTTTCTTGGGCTGGGGGATATATAGGTGATATATACCGGACGTCGGCAGATAAAGCCCTGGCGGTTTCGTCACGCCAAGTGAAAATGCTATTCTTGAGCTTATCCCAAAATGTTCATTAGCATACTTCTATTTCTTGTTGCGTTTATAGATATCGCCATGTTATAATTGACGCCATTAGAAAAAATAATGGTAACAAATAGTTGATTTTCTTCGATATTATCGTCCGTTCCGGAACAAAATTCAGGCGATGGAATCGTTTACTGAATTTACTGAATTTGCTGAATTTCCGGATTTATTTCGGACAGGATGCTGTTTGTTGTGTACATCAAAATTCAATACCCTTTCATTGCTTCTTTTTCAATCATAACTGTACTGCTCTGTCCGGCGAGCAGTTACATCAGGTTTTTTTATGACTGTTAATTTGCCTGTCTCTCTAATAAAATATCCGGAATTAATCAGCAGATAGATGTTAATTAATTCAAGTCGTGACAAATATTTTTTTCAGCAGAGATAACAGATATCATCGATGGTTTTTATATTTGCAAAATATAACTCTGTTCTACATAAATTGATACATCACACGAATACAATCGATGTACGTACATCAATCATATATACAGGAAACTCCGTGTGAGACAAGGCCGGTTAGCATGTCTTTGGACCGTTACGGTTTAAATTGTCGAAAATTACCCGACCAGTTCACGTACTTTATAAACCAACTCCATCCACACCCAGTAACGCAAAGCTTTCCCTGCCAACATAGAGCCTGCAACAACCCAGACATTACTTCTCAGGAAACCAAGTGCGACAGCGATAAAATCGCCTATGCCGGGTAAAAAAACAAAAAATCCCATCCACGAGCCTTTATCTTTTATCCGGCGTTGAATACGTTCCAACTTGCCTTTGTCAAAACGCAGATATTTTTCTATCCATTCCGTCTTCCCTGCCATTCCCAGCCAATAGCAGGTCATGCCGCCCAGAAAATTACCCGTTGTCGCTGCTATCATACACGGCCAATACGATGCTTCGGTCATGAGTACGCCGGTCAACACAACTTCCGAACTGAACGGCAAAATCGTTGCAGCAAGAAACGACGCAATAAAAACGCCTATATAGCCGTATTCTATCAGAAAATCCATAGACGTGAAAGGAATGATGCGAAACAGGTGAACAACATGAAATAAAACAAAACAAAACAAATTACAGGTTTGATATTTTCCAGAAAATAAGTAATCAGGATTGACGAGGGCAGATATATTACGGCCGGAAACGAATCCGAATCCCCTCCGTATAATAAAAGTAAAATGAATGACCAGACAGACATGTTAATCAAGAAGGAGAGCATCTGGCGTACACGGACACTGTTGCCGAATTTATCCGTTTTAATATGGAAAAATGCCGCCACAAGTATCACCATGACAACGGCCGATCCGATCCGGTGATATTGAAATACTTCCGTCGACAAAATTTTAAAATCCGTCAAACCGTAATATAAAGACGTCATCATCGAAAAATCATGCCTCAATAAACAACATGCCGTTACTATCCAATAGACAATACACACGCCGATAAACGAAGCCATGAAACTCCTGAAATTCAACGAATGCAGCTGGTACATGCCGACCCATAACAGTGGAATAAACCATAATACCGGAGGCATAAACAGCCCTGCAAAACCCGTCAGGACACCGGCATTAAAATGCTTGCCGGTTGCATCGGACGACCGGTATGACGCGAATAAATTGTAAATTACAAATATCAGGCATAACAACACGATTGCAACTTCTCTTAGCGACAGCAACCCTGCATTAGCGCTTACCAACAATAAAAACAACATGAACGGCAAACGGGTATGTTTCCGGATAAGCGCCTCCATATCACTTATTCGTTGTATCACAAATGCAACGACTATCATAATAATCAGGCAGGATAAATACGCTATTTGCTTATTATCAAATAGCAGGACGGAAAGTGGACGTAAAGGTATTGACGTTTTATCTTTTTCCAGCGGAAAACCGATTGAATATACATAACATAAAATCCAACAAAGCATACAAACGATTATGGAGAGTAACATCCACGGCTTATCCGACAATGAACTTACCCGTTCTGTATTACTGCGCCTCATATAATTACTTAGATCAGTTTTTTCATATTCGATAATACGTCTGCAAACAGGAAATCCCCGTCAAATATCAAAGCCGATATCACCCCGAAAATATTTTTTATCAAATTGTATCGTATCAGCTCCGGCAAATGATTTCAATAGAGCGTCATCTTTTGTCGCGCCATAAGAACTGACGGCAACAACACGTCCGCCGTTTGTGTAAACCTTAGCGTCCTTCACTATCGTCCCGGCATGAAAAACAATACTTTCCGGCGACACCTTTTCCAATCCGCTTATCTCTTTTCCTTTTTCATAGGTTTCGGGATATCCTCCACTGACAAGCATGACCGTCACCGCCGTACGCGGGTCTTCCGTCAACACCCTGTCTCCGAGATTTCCCCGGGCGACACCTTCGAGCAGATCAACCAGGTCGCTTTGTATACGCAACATAACAGCTTCCGTTTCGGGATCGCCCATCCGACAGTTATATTCAATCACCGCAGGTTCTCCGTCAACGTTGATAAGTCCAAAAAAAATAAACCCTTTATAATCGATTCCTTCCTTTTTCAATCCGTTTATTGTAGGGCGAATGATACGCTCTTCTACTTTCCGCATAAATACTTCGCCGGCAAAAAGGACAGGTGATACTGCGCCCATACCTCCCGTATTCAGGCCGGTATTTCCCTCGCCGATACGCTTGTAATCTTTCGCTACCGGTAAGATTTTATAATCATTCCCATCCGTTATTACAAAAACCGAACATTCCACTCCCTCCAGAAACTCTTCGATCACAACCGTACGGCTTGCATCGCCGAACATGCCTTGCAGCATATTCTTCAATTCGTCGGCGGCATCTTCCGGCGAATCGACGATAAGTACGCCTTTGCCGGCCGCCAGGCCGTCTGCTTTCAACACATACGGAGGTTTTAACGTATCGAGAAATGCGATGCCTTCGTTAAGCTGTCCGGCTGTAAAACTCTTATAGCGTGCCGTAGGAATATGATGACGCACCATAAAAGATTTTGCGAAATCCTTGCTTCCTTCAAGACGCGCCCCCAATCGGCTCGGTCCTATTAAAGGAATATCGGACAACGCCGCATCCGCCTTAAAAAAATCGTATATACCGTTAACTAACGGCTCTTCAGGCCCTACAACTACCATATCAATTTCGTTCCTCAGGACAAACTCTTTGATTCCGTGAAAATCATTCACCTTAATATCGACATTCATACCAACAGTAGCCGTACCTGTATTCCCCGGCGCAACGAATAGCCGTCCCACTTTTGGGCTTTGCGCTATTTTCCATGCTAACGCATGCTCACGCCCTCCCGAACCTAATAACAAAATATCCATTTTTATCTGTTTGTTGATTTTTAATTTAATCACTATTCATAAGAAAATCATCAAAATACCGCGTAATTTTTTCATACAGATGCGGGCGGTCTTTCCCGCTCACATTATGCTGATGACCGGGATAAACGAAATAATCGGGAAACGTCCCGGCATCGACACATGCCTTGACAAACAACAAACTGTGTTGCCATACAACAACGGGATCTGCATCGCCGTGAATCAACAACAACCGTCCTTTCAGATTACCTGCTTTATCCGGCAAACAGGAATTTTTATATCCTTCCGGATTTTCTTCCGGATGATCCATGTAACGTTCGCCATACATAATCTCATAACGACGCCAGTCCATAACCGGGCCTCCTGCCACGCCGGCTTTGAAAATATCAGGACAGGTAAGCATCAACCCGACAGTCATGAAACCTCCGTAGCTCCACCCGTGTATGCCGATACGTTCCGAATCGACATAAGGCAAAGACTTTAGAAATTCCACTCCTTTCATCTGATCTGCCGTTTCCACCTCGCCAAGATGACGGTGTATAACACTTTCGAACTCAAAACCCCGATTGGCGGAACCGCGATTATCTAACGTAAACATGACATACCCGTTACGTGCCATATACAAATCCCAACCGCCGGCTCCATTCAGCCATCCTCCGGTGACCATCTGCGCATGCGGCCCTCCGTAAACATAAATAACGACAGGATATTTCTTCGTCTCGTCCATGCCGGGAGGCGTTATCAAGCGATAATAAAGTTTTGTTTTACCATCGGCGGCCGTCAGTGTCCCGACTTTCACCGTCGGCATATCGTACCCTTCCAAAGGATTTTTTGCCGATAACAACGACTTCACTTCACGAACATCTTTTAACCGGATGATGTCTATATCGTGAGGGATCACAGGCGAAGATGTATGATCTATCAGATATGTAGCGGAAACATTCACGCCGACTTGATGGACGCCGGCCTTTATATTCAGGCATCTGCGTTTGCCGGTCTTCAGGTCTAACTGCCAGGTGTAAGTCTCAAGCGGAGTGCCGTCGTCCGCAGAACGTACATCGCGGGGAGCAGTAGCCGTAAAAAACAGGTGCTTCCCTTTTTCATCAAAGCCTGACACTTCCTTAACGAGCCATTTCCCGACCGTCAACTGCCGTAACATTTTCCCGCTCGTATCATACAGGTAAAGATGATTATATCCATCGCGCCGGCTCTGCCATATAAACTGCTCCGGATTACCGGGAAGGAAAAGTATGGGTTGCTGCGGTTCGACATAACGTTTATTCGTTTCGACAAACAGTTCCGCTTCACGTTCGCCTGTTTCCGCATTATAACGCACCAGCCGGCATGTGTCCTGTCCGCGATTCAGCTCTGCTACATAAATACCTCTTTCATCAGGACTCCATGCTATATTCGTCAGATATTTCTCTTTCGGCAAACCTGTTTTCAACCATACGGTACGTTTATCGGACAAGCGGTAAACGCCGATCGTCACTTCATGGCTTTTCATGCCTGCCATCGGATATTTGAACGGCTCAACTTCAGCAATCCGCCCTTTCACATTGACAAGGGGGTAGTCTGTCACCATCGTCTCATCCATACGGTAAAAAGCGAGGGCTCCACCCTGGGGCGACCAGAACAGGCCTTTATGAATACCGAATTCGTTCTGATGTACCGACGTCCCGCAGACAATGCCGTTATCCGTTTCATTCGTTACGGCATCCGTCTTTCCGTCGGACGTCATTACATATATATTATTACCTTTCGTAAATGCGATATTCCCTTTTGCCTTGTCATACTCCCAACGGCTGCCGTCTTTATCCATAACATAACGGGCGACAATTTCATTCGTTTTCGGATTGTAATGGACATAATTATCCTTATACATGAATGCAATTATTGTTTTTCTCCCATCCGGCACGGAAAAAAACGGCATAGAAGCGGTTTCCGGCAGCCCGGCCGCCAGTAGCGTCCTGTTTAATTGTTCCCTTGTGAAAGCCGTACGTTCCTGTTTATCCTCGGGCAAAGCCATTAACAGACTGTCTCCCTTGACATAAATATATTCATCGCCACACCATTGTAATTGCCTTACAGTCTGAGGAGTAAAGCGATAGTAATTCTTTCCTCCCGGAATAAGGTCGTGAAAAGTCAAGCTTTCCTTTTGCGCCATAGCGGCAAACATCAACGGGAATATACTGCATATTAACAAAAAAACTTTAATCGTCATCTCGCGCATATTTTTATTTAAATGTCTTACGGTTTTGCCCATTTGGTTTATTTTGCCGGCTAAAGGTACGGTGTTCTTTTTTTAAAGAGTTATCTTTCCCGCCAAAAGATTTCCCGCCTTTTGAAAGCGACTTCCGGTCTCCGCCAACCGGCCTGTGGCTTTTCGCAGCTATTCTTTCTTCTGCAAACTTCTTATCTCTGGACGGCTGATTTCGTTCCTTATACCGGCTGCGGCGCTCATCTTCTCCGTCGTGCCTGCGGAGTCCGGTATCCCTGTCGTATTTACGATATCCGTCATCTTTTCCATGACGTTCCCTGCGGCTGTCTTTGCGGCTGTTATTTTCATCCCGGTCGTAAACTACTCTCCGACTTTCCTTGTTCTTCAGTTCTCTTTTATATTCTTTATTTGTTCCTTCAAATAATTCATAACAACGGTATTCACATTCCAGTTCGCCATTCATCAGTTTGATTTTTTGTTTGGGTCGCAGGCCGATTTTTTCGAAGCACTCTTCTTTATAACTTAGTATCCATGCATTATAGCCTGCAAAAGCATGTTTCAGGCGTTCGCCTATCATGGAATATAACTCAAAAATATCATTCGTCGATATTCGTTCCCCGTATGGAGGATTCGTCACAAGTATTCCCGGCCTCGGTGCTTCGCCGAATTGCTGGAAAGGTATGGTTTTAAGTTCGATATACTTCGAAAGTCCGGAGCTGCGTATATTTTTCATAGCTTTTTCTATGGTCGTCGGAGATATGTCGGAGCCATAGCACTTGAACTTAAATTCACGTTCCGCCGAATCGTCATTGTATATCTCATCAAACAGACTGGGATCAAAATCAGGCCACCGTTCAAAAGCATATTCCTTGCGACAGACGCCCGGAGCCATATTCAATGCGATCATTGCCGCTTCAATGAGCAGCGTACCCGAACCGCACATCGGATCGACAAAATTAGATTCCCCGTGCCAGCCTGTTTTGAGAATTATACCGGCTGCAAGCACTTCGTTAAGCGGTGCATCAACCTGACTGACACGATAACCGCGCTTATGCAGGCTCTCGCCCGAACTGTCAAGCGAAACGGTACAATCATCATGTGAAATATGAATATTTACGTAAATATCAGGATTATTAATCCTTACGGAGGGACGTGTTCCATATTTATCGTTGAAATAATCGGCAATCGCATCTTTCGTGCGGTAAGCAACAAACTTGGAGTGATTAAAATTTTCGGAATATATGACGGCATCGACCGCAAATGTTTTATCAATCGATAAATAGTTGTCCCAATCTATATTTTTAACCTCGCGATAAACGTCATCCGCATTATCAGTTTTAAAATGAGTGATCGGTTTTAATATCCTCAACGCCGTACGGCAATAAAAATTAGCTTTATAAAGCATGGCTTTATCGCCGGAGAACGACACCATACGCCGTCCTGCCTCGACGGCCTCCGCTCCTATCGAGGTAAGTTCATTTGCCAATATATCCTCCAGCCCATAGAGGGTTTTGGCTATAATTTCAAAATGTCCTGTTTTCATATAATCAAGGAGCAACAACTACACGGAAAATACACTCCGGAGGATTTGTTCCATTCTTACACTCCGCATAAAAAACAACGTTTTTTTCATTAAAATCAAAATTATATCCCTCCAGCCAGGTGTTATCACCGTTCGTATGCTGAATCCAATATGGCAATTGTGTCTGTACTTCATCCTTGTTGTTATTCTTCTGGAACATATAGACATTTACCAGTCCATTTTCGTACGCTTCTTCTCTCACATCAACATTCCGAATACATTCGTATAATGTTGCATATTTTCCAATATTCACAAGTTTCCAATTTTCGGGTTTGACAGTAAAACTTTCTATATAAAAGGCTATATCCAGCCCTGGATCTCCTTTAGGTCCCATCGGCCCGGCCGGGCCTTCGCACGAAACAAACAACATCACTGCGGGCAGTAAAAATAAAATATTTTTCATTTCTCTTCGTTTTAATATGTGCGTACAAAGATAGTGTAAGTAAAAGACAATGACAAAATAAAATTTATTTTTCCCGTGCATTTTTTTCATCACAGATATTTGTAAGACCGAACTTTTTAGTTATGTTTGTCAAATGAAAGACAGCATTATAGTTTTATCAACATAAAAGCTTATCGTAAAGTGCAAAACAGTCTGATAAAAAAACATCTGTCTTTTCCGAAAAAAATATCGGGAAGGCACATCCAGGGGAGGGGGCTGGTGACGGAGAAAACCCCCCGTTTCATGACACTTTTATAATCTGAATTTGGTCTATGGTAACGTCTTTGAGGAATGTTTCCATATGGCGTTTTTTCTTTTCTTCAAGAATCTCATTTATGGATATAAGTATGCCGGTTTCTTCCACCTCTCCGAATTCCCTGTTAATGGCTGTACCGAAGGTACGCATTTTAGGGGAAAGGCTCATGTATGCATTCACTAATGGCGGTACGTTAATGCCAAGTTTGCGGACTTCCTGATTTAAAACTTTGTAACTTTCCTTATAATTGTTATTGTCAAACAGTTTCGCCAACTTTTTTTCGTCGAAGTTGATGACTAACGGGCTTATAGGAGTGACAAGGCTCTCTTTATCCGGGAAGTGTAATTTAAGGAAGTAGAGTATCATGTCGCGTGCCTCCGTGTTGTATGTATTATACATGGTAACCTTTCCATAGAAATATTTTAGCGACGGGTCGATGACGGGCAGTGCGCCGAGTCCGTCCCATAAGTTGTCAAGAATGAATACGCCTTTTGAGCGTCCGAGGGTAGCCTGATAGTCGAGCGAAACGAATGAACGGCCCAGCTCTACCGTGTACGGCAGGTAATTTGTAAGAAAATTTTCAGAAAAATTGAACAGATGAGCCGTTGCCAATATCGGTTTCCCTTGTTTGTCGAACTGGACATCGGAACCGCACAAAAAACGATAGCCTCCAAGAATTTCTTCGTCTTTCGGGTTCCAAACGATTAATTGACGGTAAGCTCCGTTCATAGTGTCAAATTCGTCGATATCGCAGGGAAGACCCGTGCCTCCTCCGTAATAACGGAACGCTATTTCGCGTAAACGGCCGATTTCCAGCATGGTTTGCGGAGAATCATGTGCGGTTATGATATATATATCATTGTTCGATTTGTTAGTACTTCTTAATCTTTTGTCAGGAGTAAGTTCCGATTTTATGAGTTTCTTGTCGACAGGTGCGATTATGTTTTGCATAAACAATTTATTTATCAGCGAGTTTGTATACTTCTTCTTTTATATGTTCCGCCCATTCGGATGATTTCCTGCTTGAGTCGAATGTTTGCCACGGTATCGGTTTACCGATATGTACATCAAATTTTTTATTTTTGGTTTTAAACAATTCATCCGGCAAATATAGCATTTCTAAGTTTATTTTTATGTTAAACAGTTTCCTGAAATTTGCCAAACGATAAAAAAAATTTGAATTACATCCGTCGAAATAAATGGGGATGACGTCCCGTTTGTGTTCGACAGCCTTTTGTATAAAAGACTTTTTCCATTGCAGGTCTCTGATTATACCCCTGCGTTTGCGCGAACACAGTCCCGCCGGGAATGTGATGATCTGCTTGTCGGACGAATAGGCCTCTTCGGTTTTTTTTGCAGCGTCTTTGCTTTGGGATCCGTGTTTGTTGACCGGGACGAATATGGAACGCAGATTCGGTATGGCGAGCAGCAGGTCGTTCACGAGATACCGGACGTTTCCGTTATAATGCTTCCCTATCAGGTATGACAGACATATTCCGTCGAACCCTCCGAGCGGATGATTGGATACGAAAATATATCGTCCTTCGACCGAAGGAAGATTTTCTTTTTGTCGGATATTTAGCCTGACTTTAAAATAATCGTCTACTAAGGCTTCCATGAAATCAACGCCCTGCAGTTTCTCATATCTGCTCAGAATTTCGTTGATCTCGTGCTGGTGGATAATACGAATAAGATAATTTACAACAAAAGCCGGGATTTTATCGGCCTTGTTTTTTAGTTTCATTCTTAAAATCTGTTTCACATCTATACGTGTATCCATAATGCAATACTCTTTTGTGCGTGCAAAAATAGTAATAATATTTCAAAAACGGGGTGTTGAAAACTTTTTTTGTGATTTATCCGTATATAAAAGGAATAATGTGTAATTTTACACGTCTAATCGGATTGTACGTCTTGTTTTAGGACATAAATAATTGATAATGACCGTAAAAGAGTTGAAGTATCATATCCCCGCGCTATTCGGGGAAAGTATAGAGGGTTTGAATATCAAACCCGAAGGGGTTTATGTGGATGCCACTTTCGGAGGGGGAGGGCATTCGCGCGGTATTTTAGCGAAATTAGGAAACGACGGCCGTCTGTATAGTTTTGATCAGGATGCTGATGCCGGGATAAACAGGATAGATGACAGCCGTTTTACGTTTGTGCGCGGTAATTTTCGTTATTTGTCGAACTTTATGCGTTATTATAAGGAAGCTGCAATCGATGGTCTGATTGCCGATTTAGGCATGTCATCGCATCACCTTGACGATGAAACCCGCGGGTTTTCATTTCGTTTTGACGGGGTTCTGGATATGCGTATGAATAACTGCGGCGGACAGACGGCGGCAGATGTGCTGAATAAATATCCGGAGGAACGATTGGCGGAAATTTTTTATCTGTACGGGGAATTGAGAAATTCACGTAAGATTGCTTCAGCCGTTGTGAAAGCACGGGATACAGCGCCTATACGGATTACGTCGGATTTACTGAAAATTCTAATGCTTTTTTCCGGAAAGGAAAAAGAAAAGAAATTTCTGGCGCAGGTTTTTCAGTCACTCCGCATAGAGGTGAATCAGGAAATGCAGGCTTTGCGCGAGTTATTGCCGCAGTCGCTTAAATTGCTTAAACCGGATGGAAGGCTGGTCGTGATAACGTATCATTCTCTGGAAGACCGGATGGTGAAAAATTTCATGAAAACAGGTAATTTAGAAGGACTTGTTGTACAGAATGTTTACGGGAATGTTCCGTCGCCTTTGCACATGTTAAGTCGGGCAGTGCCTCCATCGAAAGCAGAAACGGACGATAATCCCCGTGCACGAAGCGCAAAGTTGCGGATTGCGGAAAAACGCCGACACGCGGGAAGTGGGGTAATGATGAAAAATATAAAATAAAAAAGGACTGATTTATGGGAGGAACAAAAAAGAAAAAACGTATTTCGTGGATGTATATTCTCGGTGGGGGAATATTGAAAGAGGATTTTATCGTTAAGCATACGAATATGATTGTGCTTATTGTGTTTCTGCTTTTCGGTTATATCAGCAACCGTTATTCCTGTATTATGATGCTTCGTGAGATAGACCGCCTGCAAGAACAATTGAAGGATGTTCAGTTCGAAGCGTTATCCACATCGGCCCGGTTGACCGGAAATACGCGTCCGTCGCAGGTGGAGGAACTTGTAAAACGTCAAGGATTGGGACTTGAGAAAGCAAAAACGCCACCGTATAAACTTTATAAATGAAATCAGAGGATTTTTAACGATAGTATAACGAATCATCATAATTTAAATACAGATCGGATGCCGTCAAAAAAAATAATAAGAAAGATAAATGAAAAAGACGAAGATATTTTTTTTCGTTATACTGTTATCACCGTATTGCTGGGAATTATTGCAATTGCTATACTTTTTTCGGCGTTTAAGATAGGTGTTAAGGAAAAACGGGAATGGCTTAAGGCTGCCGATAAATTAAGGAAACCGGACTTGCTTGTCAATCCCACGCGCGGGAATATATATTCGGACGATGACAGGATTATGGCGACAAGCGTCCCCCAATATTACATGTATATGGATTTTGCGGCGGAAGGCTTTGCGAGGGATTCTTTCCTTAATTCCAAATGTAATGGTGTAGATTCATTGGCTTATTATCTTTCCCGAAAGTTGAAGAACCGTACGCCTGCGGACTATAAAGTGCATCTGCTGAAAGGGCTTAAATCGAAAGGACGGCAATACCCCATATGCGAAGGACGCGTGTCGTATGCCGACTTAAAAGAGATAAGGACATTCCCGTTTCTTCGTTTTCACCGGAATCGCAGCGGGTTTTATACGAAAGAGATGATGCAACGTCAAAAACCGTTCGGCATGCTTGCCTCACGTACGATAGGGGATATATATAACGAGATTGATTCTCTCGGCGTTACGAAAGGGAAAAACGGGCTGGAACTGGAGTACGACTCCCTGCTTCGCGGCGTGGCAGGGTTAACCTCCGTGCAGCGTATAGGCGGACGATGGACAAATGTAATGGAGATTGATCCGGAAAATGGGATGGATATCCGTTCTACGATCAATATAAATATTCAGGATTTGGTGGAAAAGGCTCTGATGGAAAAACTCAAAGAGCTTGATGCCGACGCCGGAACGGCAGTTGTTATGGAAGTCGGTACGGGAGAGATAAAAGCGATCACCAATATGGGAAGGGTCGGCCCCGGTCGTTTTGCCGAGACGATGAACCATGCGGTTGCCGATGTGATGGAACCCGGTTCTACCTTTAAAATAGCATCCATGATGGTCGCTATCGAAGATGGCGTTGTAGAACCCGAAACGCCGGTTGATGTGGGTAAGGGCGTTTATACGTATGCGAACAACAATATTACCGACCATAATGCTCATCATGGAGGTTATGGTATGATTACGGCGGAGAAATCTATCTGGTATTCGTCTAATGTAGGTATCGCTAAAATTATCATGAAAGGATATGGAAAAAATCCTGAAAAATTTGTGGACGGCCTTCACCGGATAGGAATGGACGCAGATCTTAATGTCGGAATTCCCGGTGCGGGAAAAGCAAAATTACGTTGGCCGGGCGACAAATATTGGTCAAAGACGTCGCTCCCCTGGATGTCTTTCGGATACGAAGTGCAGATTCCACCTATTCAAACCCTTACCTTTTTCAATGCAATAGCGAATAATGGGAAAATGGTCCGGCCGATGTTCGTGAAAGATATTATGAAAAACGGCAAAGCCGTTCGACATTTTGAACCGGAAGTCGTTATACCGAAAATATGTTCGGAACGTACGCTGAAAATCATACAGGATATGTTATATAATGTAGTAAATTACAGTGACCCTTCGCCGGAACGGCATAACGGAACAGGATGGCAAGCCCATACGGATGTGATAACGATTGCAGGGAAAACAGGTACGGCGCAGATTGCAAGCGGAGGGACATATCGGACATCCGGTCATAACGTCTCTTTTTGCGGATACTTTCCGTACGAAGCTCCCCTTTATTCCTGTATCGTTGTTATTTCGCGCCCGCGAGCGGGAATCCCGTCGGGAGGTTTGATGTGCGGTACGGTGGTAAAAGAAATTGCCGAAAAAGTATATGCAAACTGTACGGTATTCGACATGAAAAAAGTCTCGGATGATTCGTCGAAAGTCATTTATCCGACTGTTAAGAATGGAGACTGTGAGGCGTTGAAAAATGTAATGGATGAACTTAAAATAAAGTTAAATACGACCGGGAAAGTCGACTCGAAGTACGTGACGGCCCAGAGGAATAATAAAGGGATTGCCTTGAAGGAGTTGCCTTTGATAGAAGGTCTTGTCCCGGATGTTGTCGGAATGGGGGCTAAAGATGCCGTTTATGCACTTGAAAATCGCGGATTGCAGGTTTCCCTGTCGGGAAGGGGAAATGTTGTTTCCCAATCGATAAAAAAAGGCAGCAAAGTGGCGTCTGGACAAACGGTTGTATTGACGTTAAATTGATAATTTAAAACAATGTATGTATGAAATTATCGAAATTAATAAGTATTGCGGGTATCGGTAAGGTATTGGGAGGGAACGATCCTGAAATAACCGGGGTGCAGTCGGATTCAAGACGTGTAAAACCCGGATCGCTGTTTGTCGCAGTGAAAGGAACGGATGTCGACGGGCACGACTATATAGCGGAAGCTGTTGAGCATGGAGCAGTCGCTGTCGTATGCGAACATGCCGTTGCCATTGCCGGTAAAGACATCGTGTTTATTGCCGTTTCCGATTCGGCGGAAGCGTTGGGATATATCGCCTCCGCATGGTATGGGAAACCGTCCTGCCGGTTGGCGCTCGTAGGCGTTACGGGTACAAACGGGAAAACGACCATCGCTACATTATTATATAGTCTGTTCCGGGAATTGGGATATAAGGCCGGATTACTTTCTACCGTATGTAACTGTATTAACGACGAAGCGATCCCTGCGGAACATACGACGCCCGATCCGCTCACGATAAATTACCTGATGGCGAGGATGGTCGAGTCCGGTTGCGAGTATGTTTTTATGGAAGTGAGTTCGCATGCGATAAAACAGAAACGGGTAAGCGGATTGGATTTTAACGGAGGGATCTTTACAAATCTCACACGTGACCATTTGGATTATCACGGTACGGTAGAAAATTATCTGAAAACAAAGAAGAAATTTTTTGATGATTTGTCGGTATCGGCATTTGCACTGACGAATGTTGACGACAAATCAGGGTTGGTCATGTTGCAAAATACGCCGGCGCATAAACTTACTTATTCTTTACGTACGACGGCCGACTTTAAAGCCATGATTATCGAATCCTGTATGGAGGGGATGGAAATGAATATCAACGGACGCGACGTATATACCCGTTTTGCCGGTCGTTATAATGCATATAACCTGCTGGCTGTTTACGGTGCTGCGGTTGCGCTGGGTGAAGATCACGGAGAAATATTGGTGGCATTGAGTACGCTTCATCCCGTATCCGGAAGATTCGAGACGATACGTTCGTCGCAAGGCTTCACGGCTATTGTCGATTATGCGCATACGCCTGATGCTTTAAAAAATGTGCTGAACGGTATTAATGAAATCCTCAACGGCAGCGGCCGCGTTATCACGGTTGTCGGAGCGGGAGGTAACCGCGATAAAGGGAAACGCCCGATGATGGCGAAAGAGGGGGCTTGTCAAAGTGACCTGCTGATACTTACGTCCGATAATCCGCGTTATGAAGAGCCGGATGATATCATCAACGATATGGTAGCCGGACTTAACGGGAGCGACAGGGAACGGACGATTTGCATAACAGACCGCAGGCAGGCTATCAAAACAGCCGTTACGTTTGCCGGAAAAGGCGATGTGATACTCGTTGCCGGGAAGGGACATGAAGATTATCAGGAAATAAAAGGAGTGAAGTATCATTTTGACGACAGGGAAATTCTACGTGAGATATTAAATATTACGTGAGATATTAAAAACGGATAAATAATAGTTGAGTTATGTTGTACGACTTATTTGCTTATTTGGACAGAATTGACTTTCCCGGCGCCGGTATGTTTAAATATATATCGTTCCGCTCCGGAATGGCGGTTGTATTTGCTTTGTTTATTTCGGTGGCAATAGGCCGGCGTATCATTGATAAACTGCAATTAATGCAGATCGGCGAGACGGTTCGTAATCTTGGTATCGAAGGGCAGATGAGTAAAAAAGGCACTCCGACTATGGGGGGGATCATTATCATTATCTCCATCCTTGTGCCGGTATTGCTTTTCGCACGACTTAATAATATTTATATCATACTGATGCTCATCACCACCATTTGGCTGGGAATACTTGGTTTCGCAGACGATTATATAAAAGTGTTCAGGATGAATAAGAAAGGTTTGCAAGGTAAATCAAAGATTGTTGCGCAGATCGGTCTGGGACTGATCGTGGGCATGACTTTGTACTTGAGTCCGGAAGTTGTTATCCGCGAGAATGCAGAAGTCGTCAACAACGAAAATGTGATCGAAAAAGTACATATCCATCCTTCGGAAAAAAAGTCGACAAAAACGACGATCCCGTTTATTAAAAACAATAATTTCGATTATGCCTGGCTGGCATCATGGGCGGGCAAATATAAACAGGAAGTGACATGGCTTGTATTTGTTATGGTCGTTATCTTTATCGTAACGGCCGTCTCGAACGGGGCGAATCTTACGGACGGGCTGGACGGTCTGGCGGCCGGCAGTTCATCTATCATAGGCGTGGCGTTGGGAATATTGGCCTATATGTCGTCGCATATAGAATTTGCTTCGTTCCTCAACATTATGTTCCTGCCGGGAACGGAGGAGCTGGTGATCTTTGCGGCGGCCTTTATCGGCGCAACAATCGGTTTCCTCTGGTATAATTCCTACCCCGCCCAAGTGTTTATGGGCGATACGGGAAGTCTTACTTTGGGCGGTATCATTGCCGTTTATGCAGTCATCATCAGGAAAGAATTGTTGATCCCGATCCTTTGCGGGATATTCCTCGTAGAAAGCCTCTCCGTACTGGTTCAGGTGTTATATTTCAAATATACCCGGAAAAAGTGCGGCGAAGGACGTCGTATCTTTAAGATGACGCCTGTACACCATCATTTCCAGAAGCCTGGGAATGCCGGTATTCAAGCCTTTATACAACGTCCGTATAATATTATACCGGAATCGAAACTTGTCGTGCGTTTCTGGCTTGTTGGGATTATTCTTGCGGTAATAACGATTGTCACATTAAAAATCAGGTAGATAATGAACGCACGGATCGTCATATTAGGAGCGGGAGAGAGCGGCGCCGGAGCGGCGGTATTGGCGCGGGAAAAAGGCTTTGACGTTTTTGTTTCCGACTTGTCGTCGATTAAACCGGAATATAAAAAAATGCTGATTGAGCATGAGATAAAATGGGAAGAAGGAGCGCATACGGAAGAGAACATACTTAATGCCGACGAGATCGTGAAAAGTCCCGGCATACCGGATAAGACGCCTGTTATCCGAAAAATAATGGAAAAAAAGATTCCTGTCATCTCGGAAATAGAATTCGCCGGTCGTTATACGGATTCGAAGATGATTTGTATCACGGGAAGCAACGGTAAGACAACAACGACAATGCTTACGTATCATATACTGAAAAATGCCGGCCTCGATGTGGGGCTGGCCGGGAATGTGGGCGACAGCCTTGCATTGCAGGTTGCCGAGAATCCGCATCCGTATTATGTCGTCGAACTTAGCAGTTTTCAGTTGGATAACATCTACGATTTTAAGGCGGATGTAGCTGTATTGCTGAACATAACGCCGGATCACCTGGACCGTTATCATTATGATTTCCGGGAATATGCCGCTTCCAAATTCCGGATTATCAGGAATCAGACGCCTGACGACGCCTTTATCTTTTGGAATGATGATCCGGCGATAAAAGAAGGTATCGGGAAATTCTGCCCGAAAGCGACGCTTTATCCGTTTTCGGAAAACCCCGGGCCTGGAGTAAAAGGTTATGTTAAAAATGGAAATATTGTTATGGAAACATTAAAAGGAATATATACAATGGACAGAGATTTATTATCCCTGAAAGGAACGCATAATCTGTATAATTCGTTAGCATCGGGTATTGCGGCGAAAGTTATGGATATACGTGATGAAAAAATTCGTGCATCACTGAGCGATTTTTGCGGCGTTGAACATCGTCTGGAAATGGTTACCCGTGTGAAAGGCGTTGATTATATCAACGATTCGAAAGCGACAAATGTGAACTCGTGCTGGTATGCCCTGCAAAGTGTGAATACTCCGCTGGTGCTTATTCTTGGAGGTACGGACAAAGGCAATGATTATTCCGAAATAGAATCTCTTGTCTGGAAAAAAGTACATACATTGATTTTTCTCGGAGTCGATAATAGCAGGCTACATGCGTTTTTTGACGGGAAAGTGCCGTTAATAGAAGACGCCCTTTCTATGGAAGAAGCTGTAAATAAAGCTTATAAATTGGCTGTGAAAGGCGATACCGTATTGTTGTCGCCTTGTTG
>JAITBC010000353.1 GCA_031283785.1 Tannerella sp.
GGCAGATATGCGGTTGTTATCGTTTGTCCCCATTTATATATACCCGAATCCGGCATTTCTTCACCGTTTACAATCCGGAAAAAAGCAGTCATCGCACGCGGATCACGGCTGATAAACACAATTTTATCATCTTTCTCTACATTGAAATTCAGGTCTTTAAACAACACTTCTCCATCGATTGTCTTTGTCAGCCCAACGACTTCAAGTATCTGATTACCCGGTTCGCGCGATGGCGTGAAGATTATTCCCGGATAACGGCGCGACGATGGTTCTATCTCCTCGATATTCAGTTTCTCAATCATCTTTTTGCGGCTGGTCGTCTGTTTGGATTTAGCCACATTCGCGCTGAAACGACGAATAAACTCTTCCAGTTCTTTCTTCTTCTCTTCAGCCTTTTTGTTCTGCTGTTGTTGCTGGCGAAGGGCTAACTGGCTCGATTCATACCAGAACGAATAGTTTCCGGCGAAAAGTTTCAGTTTTCCGAAATCAATATCTACGGTATGCGTACAGACGGAATCCAGGAAATGACGGTCGTGACTTACGACAAGAACCGTCTGTTCGAAATTGGAAAGATAGTTTTCGAGCCAGGCTACCGTTTCGAGGTCGAGGTCATTTGTCGGCTCGTCGAGCAGCAGGTTATCCGGTTTGCCGAACAGCGCACGTGCAAGCAACACACGCACTTTCTGTTTGCCGCTAAGGTCTTTCATCGGTTTATAGTGCAAGTCCTCTTTGATGCCAAGTCCGCTCAGCAATGCCGCCGCATCACTCTCTGCGTTCCAGCCTTCCATCTCCGCAAATTTCTCTTCCAGCTCCGATGCGCGTATACCGTCTTCATCCGTAAAATCCGCCTTTGCATATATCATATTCTTTTCGTTCATTATCTCCCATAAAGTCGTGTATCCCATCAAAACCGTATCAAGTACCGTATAATTATCGAAAGCAAAGTGATCCTGCGACAAAACCGAAAGGCGTTCACCCGGCGCAAGCGAGATTATTCCACGCGTAGGCTCCATTTCGCCGCTTATCGCACGTAGAAAAGTAGATTTGCCGGCGCCGTTCGCTCCGATAATCCCATAACAGTTACCCGATACAAATTTTAAGTTCACATCCTGAAATAACACTCGTTTGCCAAACCGAATATCCAATCCGCTAACAGTAATCATAATTCTTGTTTTTTTAATTTAGGGGCACAAATTTACACAAAAAATTTCGGCTGTACAAATGTACTGCGGATAAATTTACCCTTACATGCGGAGACGGCCAAAATTTTTTACAAAAAATATAAGCAAAAGAAGTTCTCGTTTCAATTATTCGTCATATATTTGCAAGTCGTCTTTCATTTATAATTTAAACTAATTAAATACATATGAATTGGAAAATTTTTGCGGGTTTATTTCTTATCACGGGGCTGACCTGTTGCGGACAAAAAAACAGTGAGGACAAAGAAGATTCGGTCGAGACCGTTCTTCCGACAGAAGAAACGGCAGTGCGTACGACGATATTGCATACCGTCGATTTTGAGCACGAATTAGTGAGCAACGGACGTATAAATGCGCAGCAGATTGCCGAGTTACAATTCGCGTCGTTATCGTCGGGAAATATTCCGATTCGTATATTCGTAAAGAACGGCGACCGTGTAGCGGCAGGTGCGAAAATAGCCTTGCTCGATACATTCCAGCTCTCGAACAACTACAGACAAGCGGAAGATAATCTGCAGAAAGCCTATCTTGAGTTACAGGATGTGCTGATCGGACAAGGTTTTTCGCTCGCCGATACGGTTTCTATTCCTCAGGATATGTTAAAACTTGCCTATATACGTAGCGGATATAACAACGCCAAAATTCAATATGACCTTGCAAAATATAACCTTGACAACGCTACGCTCCGCACGCCTATATCGGGTACGGTAGCCGACCTTTTCTCCAAATCGTATTGTGCAATCAACACTTCGGAACCGTTTTGCATCATCATCGGTGAAGGACAGCCGGAAGTTGATTTCATCATTCTTGAAAATGAACTTCCGCTGATAAAAACAGGAGATAAAGTAAAAATACAGTCGTATGCTTCGCCCGACGTCGAATCCTCCGGAAGCATCGCAAGTATAAACCCGAACGTAGACAAAGACGGTACCGTACGCGTGAAAGCATACATACAGCCGAATCCGAAAATATTCAACGGGATGAATGTCCGTATAAGCATATTCCGTTCTTTGGGCAAACAGTGGGTAATACCTAAAACGGCAGTTGTCCTGCGTACGGGCAAACAGGTGGTATTCGCATACAAAGACGGAAAAGCGGCATGGAATTATGTGACTACCGGGTTCGAAAATGCTACGCATTATACTGTAACCAGCAAGACTCTTCAGGAAGGTGACGAGATAATCTACAGCGGTAATGAACATCTGGCCGATGGAACGAACGTCAAACAAATTGAAGATTAATGATTTTTTATGGTTAAATTTCTGATACAACGGCCTATTGCCATACTGATGGCTTTCCTTGCAATGGTTATCATCGGGTTGATCACATATTTCACCCTGCCGGTATCGCTGCTTCCCGATATCCCGATCCCCAACATTACCGTACAGGTGTCCATGCCTAACAGTTCGGCGCGCGAACTTGAAAATACCGTGATAACATCCCTGCGCCGCCATTTGATGCAGGTGACCCGGCTACGGGATATAAAAAGCGAGACACGCGACGGGAATGCACAGGTGAACCTGCGTTTCGACCACGGCACAAATGTCAACCTGGCTTTTATTGAGGTGAACGAAAAGATCGACGCGGCAATGAATTATATGCCGCGCGACATGGAACGGCCGCGTGTGATAAAGGCCAGCGCTACGGATATTCCCGTGTTTTACCTGAACCTGACGCTCCGAGACGACGAAAAATACGGTACGACCGAAACGGAACATTTCCTTGCAATGAGCGAATTTGCCGAAACGGTAATAAAACGTCGTATCGAACAATTGCCGGAAGTGACGATGGTCGATGCCACCGGCGTAGTGTCAAGACAAGTACAGGTCTTGCCCGATATGAACAAGCTGGAAATTGCAGACATCACCCTGTCGGACATTGAGGCAGCTATAAGAAATAATAATATAGAACCGGGAAGCATGATTATTCGTGACGGATACTACGAATATAATGTTAAATTCTCATCCCTTCTTCGTACTATCGAAGACATTGAAAATATCTACCTTCGCAAGGCGGACCGTATTTACCGGATAAAAGATCTCTGTTCGGTGCGGATCGTCCCCGAAGAAGAACGCGGCTTTTCGATGGTGAACGGCAAACGTGCCGTGACATTGGCTATCATCAAACAGTCCGCCGAAAATATGGATAACTTGAAAAACGCACTCAACGCCACTATCTCATATTTCCGCTCACTTTATCCCGATATTGAATTTACGGTAAACCGGAATCAGACGGAATTGCTCGATTATACCATATCAAACCTCAAACAAAATTTCCTGATAGGTTTTATACTCATCTGCATCGTAGCATTTATCTTTCTCGGCGATGCAAAATCGCCCGCCGTTATAGGTCTCTGCATGATCGTATCGCTTATCATGTGTTTTCAGTTTTTTTATTTCTTCAATAAATCGCTAAACATCATATCGTTGTCGGGACTTATACTCGCACTTGGCATGATGATTGACAATGCGATTATCATCACGGAAAATATAAGCCAATACCGCGAACGAGGACTGTCACTCGAAGATGCCTGCGTTAAAGGAACGATCGAAGTGATAACTCCCATGTTAAGTTCTACGCTGACAACAATTGCGGTCTTTTTCCCCCTTATCTTCCTGAGCGGCATCGCAGGAGCTATCTTTGTTGACGAAGCCTTTTCCGTATCGGTTGGCCTGCTCGTCTCTTATTTCACGGGAATCATGCTGTTACCGGTATTATATAAACTTGTCTATGCGAAAAACTTCACCCGGCGCGATTTCGGCAAACACATTCATAAATATCAGGAACGCGGCAATAAAGCGCTTTATAATTGGTACGACCGCCTGATCGATTTCACTTTTACCCATAAAACGTTAAATGCGATCCTCATCTTGGCGGTTTTCCCGTTTTGCATAATAATGTTTAATATAATTCCAAAAAGCGGCATGCCCGCCGTCGATCAGGTAGAGTTGCTGACACACATAGATTGGGGCGAGAACATTCACCTCGATGAAAATCGCGCCCGCATAAATGCTATCTGCCACGGTATTGATTCGCTGACACCGGAACATTCCGCTTACATCGGCAGGCAACAGTTTATTTTAGATAACGAACGCAAGATGCCGGCGTCCGAAAGCGAACTGTATATCAAAGCGGAAAATGCCCGAATGGCGGAACGGGCGCAGGAGAAAATCTACTCCCTGATAAAAAACAACTACCCACAGGCGACAATATCATTTGCCCCACCGGAAACGGTTTTTGAAAAGATTTTCGTAACCGGGGAATCCGACCTCATCGCCGAACTTTATCATAATAACCGGCAACATACACCCGATGCAGACGAAATCCGCAAAATGGAAAAACAGCTCGAAGAACTGTCGGGCGAACACTCCGAAGGGGTCACCTTCGAGAAAGAAATGAGCATCCATGTCGACCGGGAAAAATTGCTGCTGTACGATGTATCCTATTCCGTCGTCGAACAGATTCTTAAAACTGCGTTCCGTGATAATCAGATCGCAACGCTTCGTTCCTACCAGCAATACCTGCCGATAACAATCACAGGTGAAGAACAGACGATAAGCGATATTATACACAAAACGCTCGTTCGCACTAATGCATCCAATGTTTCGGGAGAAACAAAACAACAACTTCCTTTAAGTTATTTTGTCACGGTTATTCCTACGGAAGGCCTCAAAACAATTGTGGCCGGCAAAAACGGAGAATATATTCCGGTAGCCTACCGGCAGGTGCAAAATCCGGAAGAGTTGATGTATAAAACCAAAGAAGAAATCAGCGACATGAAATCGTGGGATGTCGCTTTCTCGGGAAGCTATTTTTCAAACAAGAAGATGATCAACGAGCTTATCATCGTTTTGATTATTTCTATTTTGCTGATGTACTTCATTCTTGCCGCCCAATTCGAAAGTTTTCTCCAGCCGCTTATCGTATTGGTTGAGATTCCGATTGATGTGACGGTCGCACTCGTTTGCCTCATGATTTTCGGGCATACGCTCAATCTGATGAGCGCGATTGGTATCGTTGTGACATGCGGTATCATCATCAACGACTCGATTCTTAAGATAGACATGATAAACGAACTGCGAAAAAAAGGCATGCCGCTTATGGAAGCCATACACACCGCCGGACATCGCCGCCTGAGAGCCATCATCATGACCTCGCTCACGACCGTAGCTGCTATCGTACCAATGATGTTTGCAAGCGACTTAGGGTCGGAAATACAGAAACCGCTTGCGGTTGCCATGATATCGTCCATGATCGTCGGTACGCTTGTCAGCCTTTACATCATACCGCTCGTTTACTGGAGGATATATAAAAACAAACACACCGTTTACTCGGCGGAATCGGATAGCTGAAAACATTATGAACAAACAGGATAAAGTCATGGGAAATCGTTTTTTTATATTACTTTTCTTCATCTTGCCGGGATTGGGAAACCTGTCCCTGCAAGCGCAAGAGCCCGGTCCGACGAATCGTCAGCCGGAAGACAAACCATCAAAACCTATTGTGTATGCACAACAAGCCGGAACGACGGGGAATTATCCGTCCGGAAACGGTATCGAATCATTACGAATGCAGACTTCGCCCATTACCCTTACGCTTGAAAATACGATCATACTGGCCGGCGACAGTTCGCTCGAAGCCTTCCGATCGAAAAACATCTACATGTCAAGTTATTGGGAATACCGCGCCTTTAAAGCCGCCCGATTGCCAAGCCTGACGCTGAACCTGACGCCCGGACAATATAACCGTACGATTATCAAACGCTACGATTCGGAATCTAACGTCGATATATACCGCCCGCAACAGGCTTTCGAAGCTTACGGCGGACTGTCGGTCATACAAAATTTCGACCTGCTGGGCGGCACATTTTTCCTGAATACAAACATTGATTACCTGCGAAATTTCGGCGATAACACCTACACGCAATACTCCTCCGTCCCCATACGCATCGGTTATCAGCAGAACCTTATCGGATACAACGTGTTCAAATGGGAAAAGAAAATAGAGCCGTTGAAATATGAAAAAGCAAAAAAACAACTCATCTATGATCTTGAGAATACGGCCGGACTGGCGGCTTCCTATTTTTTTAATCTGGCGATGGCACAGGCAGAATATGACCTTGCCGTAGAAAATATACACAATACGGATACACTTTATTTTATCGGCGAAGAACGTTATAAGATTGCTGCAATCAGCCGGTCGGATCTGCTGACGCTAAAGCTCGACCGCATAAATGCGGTGAACTCATTCAAGAATGCCGATATTGCCCTGAAACGAGCCATGTTTGCCTTGACGTCGTTCCTGAATATGGATAAAAACACACCGATACGCCTGCAGTTGCCAAGTTACCCCAAATCGATGGAGATACCCGCTGAAAAAGCGCTGGAGGAAGCCCGTAATAACAATCCCGACCTGCTCGGATATAAACAGCATATCCTTGAAACGCAGCAGGAAGTCGACAGAACCCGGAAAGAAACCATGTTCAACGCTTCGATATCGGCAAGCGTCGGCTTTAATCAGGTTGCAGCCTCCCTGTCAGGAGTGTACCGCGACCCGCTACGTCAGGATATCATATCGTTGAACTTATCTATCCCGCTGATTGACTGGGGCGTACGTCGCGGAAGATATAATATGGCAAGGAACAGCCTTAACGTGACGGAGATCACGGCACGACAGGGTGAAATGAAAATCGAAGAAGATGTAATTATGACGGTCGGTGATTTCAACATACAAAAAGACCTGATAACCTCAGCGGAAGAAGCGCTCATCATTGCCGACGATGCCTATGCCAGGACACGCCAGCGTTTTATGATCGGCAAAGCGGATATCAGCACGCTCACGCTTTCGCGAGAAAGACAACAGAAAGCAAGACGCAACTATATATCCGCCCTCGAAAACTATTGGGTTAGCTATTACAAAATCCGTAAACTGACCCTGTATGACTTCGAATATAAGATGCCACTCTCAACGACTGTGGAATTTAAACTAAAAACGACAGGCAAAAGATAAAAACATTTTAATTCTCAATTAATCCGATGATCCATTGAAAAAAACTTCCCTCATATCATCATTTACCGTAATAGTCGCATTTGTGGCTGTTTCACTAATCGGATTGGCAGTGATACCGTCACTGACGGTCAAATTGTCGCCTTCGCGCACATTGCCCAGCATGACGGTCCGGTTCAATATGAGCGGCAGTTCCGCCCGTATTGTCGAGATGGAAGTGACCTCCAAACTCGAAGCCATGCTCGCACGCATCAACGGGATAAAAAACATAAAATCGACATCCGGCAACAATTACGGAAGTATCACACTGGAACTTGATAAACATGCTTCGATGGATATCGTCCGGTTCGAAGCATCCACCATCGTACGCCAAACGTGGCCGAACTTTCCTACTTCAGTATCTTATCCTACCATATACGTGAATCTTCCGGATGAAAATTCGTCTCGCCCGTTCATATCGTACAACATAGATGCAATGGTTCCGCCGATTATCATACAACAATACGCCGAAGAACGCATCAAACCGGCGCTGGCGCAGATCCCCGACATATACAAAATAGACATATCCGGCGCCACGCCGATGGAATGGTTGCTCGAATACGATATCAATCAACTGGATGCCCTCGGCATTACCGTCTCCGATATTCGGAGTGCAATCGAATCGTACAACCGGAAAGAATCGCTGGGGATGATACTGACCGAAAATGATGACGCCGGAAAAAGATATATGCGCCTCTCGCTTTTGACGGACAAAGGAACGGAACGTGACGGCTTTCATGCCGAAGACATCTATCTGTCGGATAAAGACGGCCATATGATATGCCTTGACAAACTCGTCGCAGTCGCCTACCGCGAAGAACCTCCGACCGGTTATTACCGTATAAACGGGCTTAATTCCATTTACATAACGCTCACCGCAACCGAAAATACCAATCAACTGCGGCTCAGCGAAGCGGTAAAAGACAAAATAGCAGAGATAAAACAAACGTTGCCGAAAGGTTATGAACTGCATATCAACTACGATGCAACCGAATATATCCGTAAGGAACTTAATAAAATTTATATACGTACGTTACTCACGATCGTTATTCTCCTGCTGTTCGTGTTTTTAACAACGTTCAACGCCCGTTACCTGCTGCTTATCATACTCAGCCTGTTTTTTAACATCTCAATCGCTTTTATTGTATACTATACTGCAGGATTAGAGATACAAATGTATTCCTTAGCGGGCATCACCATTTCGTTAAGCCTCATCATCGATAATACGATTATCATGGCCGACCATTACCTGCGCAACCGCGACCGGAAAGTATTCCTTTCCATTCTCGCTGCGACACTTACAACCGTAGGAGCGCTTGCCATGATCTTCTTCCTGAACGAAAAAATACGGCTGAACCTGCAGGATTTTGCCGCCGTGGTGATGATTAACCTGATGGTTTCGCTGGCCGTCTCGCTACTGCTGGTTCCCGCCGTTATCGAAAATATGAAAATAAAACGGAGACAAATACGGTTAAATCTAATACGCCGGCATTTTTCTCCAAAGAAAATCATCATTTATTTCAACCGTTTCTATTTCCTGATGATCCGGTTACTGCAACGGTTTCGCCCCGTCACATTCATATTATTAATACTGGCTTTCGGCCTTCCCGTTTTCATGATTCCCGAAAAAACGGAAGGGAACAGCGAATTTGCCCAACATTATAACAAGATTGTAACGTCGCAGGTTTTCAAAGAAAAAATACGCCCTGTCATGGAAAAGTCGCTGGGAGGCACACTTCGTCTCTTCGTACAGAAAGTTTTCACCGGCAGTTATTTCTCCCGCAACAACGAGAGAATACTGACCATCTCCGCCACGATGCCGAACGGCACGACAATCCGGCAGATGAACCGGCTCATACAGCAAATGGAAAGTTATTTGAGTAATTTTAAAGAGATACGTCAGTTTCGGACAAGTATCAACAATCCGCGTCAAGCAAACATACAGGTGGTGTTTACCGAAGATGCTGAAAAATCAGCATTCCCGTATCAGCTTAAAAGCAATATCATATCGAAGGCATTGCAGTTAGGCGGAGGCAGCTGGGGAGTATACGGACTTGAAGATCAGGGATTCAGCAATGATGTACGGGAAATGGCCGGTAGCATGCGGGTGAAACTTTCCGGTTACAATTACGACGATTTATATGTGCATGCCGATACCTTGTGCGAACGCCTCCTGAATAGAACCCGACGCATCAAGGAAGTATTCATCAACTCTCAGTTTTCGTGGTACAAAGACGACTATCAGGAATATACATTCAACCTCGACCGCGAACGCATGGCAACCGAAAACATACACCCCTATGAATTGTACGCATCCGTAAGTCCTGTATTCGGACGTGATATCAATTGCGGATACATAACCGGGAAGGAACAGGTCGAAAATATAAAGATGTCTTCGGTGCAAAGCCGTCTTTACGACTTATGGAGCCTCGCCAATATGAACCGCACGATGAACGGCAAATACTACAAAACCGGCGAACTTGCCACCATCGAAAAAGCACAGACGCCACAAAACATCGTCAAAGAGAATCAGCAATATGTGCTCTGTCTGCAGTATGAATACATCGGCTCGGCACAGCAGGGAAATAAAATCCTCAAAGACGAACTGGAGATGTTTAACGCCTCGATGCCCGTCGGATATTCGGCCGAAAGCGATAACTCCTACTATTGGTGGAGCAAAAGCGATAATAAGCAATACCTGTTCCTCGGCGTCATCATCCTGATCATCTTTTTCATGACATCCATCCTGTTCAATTCACTCAAGCAACCGCTTGCCATCATTTTTGTAATACCCGTGTCGTACATAGGGGTATTCCTGACTTTTTACATCTTCAAGTTGAATTTTGATCAGGGAGGATTTGCTTCATTCGTACTGTTATGCGGCATTACCGTGAACGCAAGTATATATCTCGTAAATGAATATAACCGTATACTCGCGCGTAAACCCCGCATGAATCATATAAAAGCTTACATAAAATCATGGAATATTAAAATTGTCCCCATCTTTCTGACAATCATATCTACGATACTCGGATTCATTCCTTTCATGGTAGGGCTGGATAAGGAAAGTTTCTGGTTTCCGCTTGCTGCCGGCACAATCGGAGGACTTATAACTTCTTTTATCGGTATTTTTATTTACCTGCCTCTCTTCCTTATCAAAAGAAAGAAGATCAACCGGAAAAAGTCAAAAAAACACCAATATTCGGCATGAGATTTCTTTAAATTTGCGAGATGATGACGCCATTCTTAAAACAAATTGCAACGATTTTCTACGACAGATACGGTCAGGACATACACCGTATGACGTTCGTTTTCCCAAACAAGCGTTCGGGGATGTTTTTCCGCAAATACCTCTCGGAAGCTGCAGCAAGACCTGTCTTTTCACCCGCCATACTGACGATAAACGACCTTTTCCAAAAACTTAATCCCAAGCAACAGGCCGACCGTATAAAACTCCTGTTCATGTTGTACGACATTTATAAACGGCAAAGCGACGGGGGAGAAACTTTCGACGATTTCGTTTACTGGGGAGAAATGCTCCTGAATGATTTCGACGATATCGATAAATACCTTGTCGATGCCCGGCAATTATTCACTAACGTCACGGATATTAACCGCATCGACGAGACGTTCGCCTATCTGACGCCGTCACAAATACAGGCCATACGCTCATTCTGGTCGTCATTCGGGATGGGAGGCAACGACAAAACGGAAAGCTACGATTCGAATCGGCGTTTTTTCCTGCACATATGGGAGCTGCTATATCCCGTATATACGGAACTGCGCGAGCGGCTTGCGGCCGAAGGAATGGCTTATGAAGGCATGATTTATCGTGAAGTAGTCGAAAACCTTGAGAAAATGCCTTCCCCTGCTTTCAAAAAAATAGTCTTTATAGGGTTTAATGCACTCACGAAGGCAGAAAAAATGCTTTTTAAACACTTGAAGGAGCAAGGCATCGCCGATTTTTACTGGGATTACGCTTCCGAAAAAATAAAAGATGAAGACAACCGGGCTTCTTTCTTCATGAATGAAAACCTCCGCCTGTTTCCTTCGGAACATGCGCTACCCGAAGAAGAAGCGGAGCAGACACAATTTGAATTGATAGGCGTCCCGTCGCGTATCGGACAGGCAAAACAGGTTTATACCCTGCTTGAAAAACTATCGGAAAAAGGAACAATGCGCGCGGACGAGGCCATGCGAACAGCAATCGTACTGCCTGACGAGCAACTTCTGATGCCGGTACTGAACGCCATCCCCGAACCCGTTTCCCGCATAAACGTTACACTCGGCTATCCCCTGTCCGGCACGCTTGTAGCTTCATTAATGAACTCCCTGCAATCATTGCGGAAGAACGTCCGGATAACGGACGACGACATTCGGTTTTATCACCGTGATGTAATCGCCGTCCTGCGACACAAATACATATCATCCGCATTACCCGCCGAAACATCCGCATTAGTAAAAGACATTACGGAACACAATCAGATATATATACCCGTCAAAACGTTCGAAAAGTCACCTTTGTTAACATTACTTTTCTCCACACCTGCTACCGCTGCCGAGACTTTCGACTACCTGACGGATATTCTCGAAAAATTGAATGTATATTTATTAACCACCGACGAAGAAAACGCCGGGACAAACGAACTAACGTCAGCGACGAACGCTGAAACGAACGTCAGAAGCGATGCCTTAGAACAGGAATTTTTATTTTATTATTATTCGATGGTAAACCGTATGCGGGAATTGATACGGGAAGCAGGAACGGATATGTCGACCGATACCTGTTTCAGGCTGTTAAGAAAAATGACGGATTCCACTAAAATACCATTTTATGGCGAACCGCTGTCCGGCCTCCAGATTATGGGAACGCTCGAAACACGTGCACTCGACTTCGAGAACCTCATCCTGTTATCGGTAAACGAAGGTATATTCCCGGCAAAAAGCACGGCCAACTCGTTCATACCTTATCACCTGCGTAAAGGATTTGACCTCCCTTCGCCGGAGCACCAGGATGCCATATGGGCGTATCATTTCTATCGCATGATATACCGTGCAAAAAAAGTGACAATGCTCTACGACACACGCGCCGACGGGCTTCAAAGCGGTGAGGTGAGCCGGTTCATACGCCAGTTGATTTACCATTACCAAACGCCGGTACAGCGGAAATTATCCGTCTACGACGTATCTTCATCGCACGTCGCACCGCTCTGCGTCGATAAAGACGAGGATACGATGCGCCTGCTCACAGCTTACGAAGCGGATAAAAGTCTTTCCGCAAGCGCCATCAACATCTACCTTGACTGTCCGCTGAAATTTTATTTTTCCGTGCTCAGGGGCATTAACGAAGAAGAGGCTGTCAGCGAAACGCTCGAAAACGACACGTTCGGCACTATTCTTCACCATGTTATGGAACTGACATACAAACCTTTATGCGGAAAAACAGTGACTGCCGACCTGCTCAAACTCGCCGCACAGGAAAAAAATATGACGGCAATCATACAACAAGCGTTTGCCGACGATTTCTTCCATACGGAAAAACCGCATCCACTCACCGGACAGGCGTATCTTTACGGCGAAACAATCCGGAAATACGCCTGTAAAGCGCTCGAATACGACCGTTCGACGCCGCCGTTCGTCTATATTGGTTCCGAAAAACTTTTCCACACTTCTTTAGAGATAAAGGGAGGTCGTAAAATACGGATAAAAGGATTCATTGACAGAATAGACAGGATCGGCGATATTGTCCGCATTACAGATTATAAAAGCGGCCGTCCGTCGGCCCTGACTTTCGGCTCGATGGAAAGCCTGTTCGACATGACGGCTAAAGAACGCAAAAAAGCCATCCTGCAGGTATTCCTGTATGCATGGATATACGCGAAAGAAGACGGTGAAAAAAACCTCCGGCCGGAGGTATTTTATATGCGCAACCTTTTCGGCCGGGAAGAATTTGACCCGCTCATACGTCAGGTTAACGGCAAAGAAAAAACGGTAATCGAAAATTTCAGCCTCTACCATGAAGCATTTGAAGAACACCTGCGCAATTGCCTGAATGAAATGTTCGACGCGGAAAAACCCTTCACGCAGACACAAAACCCCTTCGTCTGCGAATATTGCCCCTTCACGGGCATTTGCGGAAGGTAAAATCACGAAACAAACGCAAATACTCAACAAAGAAGCAGGAGGAACAAGCTATCAATCATCGCATGGCACTTGATCCCTCAATTTAAACCATGATTGGCCATTAGTAAATTCTTTGTATACAATCGAATAGGGCGAATCGTCAACAGTCCCTAATTAACACTCATTTACATTGGCATATACATTTCCGTCAGGCATTATTGTCAGTTTGCCAAAATCTTCAGTATTAAACGCCTGTCGCATAAAAATTTCATTTTTGGATAAATCAATATTATCCAACTCATCTTTTTCGATAAATATATAAATCAAGAACAGGTTCTACATCGTTTCTGTTGTGCCGATGTTTTTAAGATTAATCAAATTTTTTCGTCTATTAATCCAATCATTTTCGCAATGCCTGTTTATTATTTGAATTTGATAATTCGGTAGTGTCATAAATTATCAGGACGAATTATTCCCATATGTACCCGTTTTGTAATAATACTTTTCTATGTACATTCCAATCACATTATCGTGTATCTGCTCATTTAAGACACCACACACGATGTTGCAGTACAATATATTATTAATTTCGCATCACTAAAAGAAGCTATTTCCCTTTCAAAAATCCCCATAAATGGGGATTGCCGGTTATCTCGCCAAGGCGTATTTTTGCATTTTCTTTTGATAAGGGATATTGCCATGTTTGAAATGATACGAAAAAGGTTCGCGCTCTCGACCAAAGGCGCAAAAGATTTCTGCAAAGGGGTACTGATGACTGCGCTGCTCGATTCGGCGCTGATGCTTACAGCCGTTTTTGCCTTTCTGTTTCTGGACGATTATCTGCTTCCCGTCTTTCTGCCGTCGGCAAGTGCCGTGCATGGCATGGTTTACTACGTCGTGATGGGTGTCATCTTTATGCTTGTGATGTATGTGATAGCTGTTTTCCAGTACCGCAGCACGTATATAACCGTTTACGACGAAAGCGCTACCCGACGCATCTCGCTTGCGGAAAAACTGCGCAAGCTGCCGCTGGCGTATTTCGGAGAGAAAAACCTGTCGGACCTGACCGCAACCATCATGGACGACTGCACTGATCTCGAACATACCTTTTCGCACGCCGTGCCGCAGCTGTTTGCTTCGCTCGTCAGCATTCTGCTTATCGTCGCCGGACTGTTTTTCTACAACTGGCAGTTGACGCTGGCGCTCTTTTGGGTCGTGCCGCTGGCCATGACTATCATTCTCGTAGCGAAAAAGAAAGTGGGACGCCTCAACAGGGAATATTATCAAGCTAAGCGCACCGTGAGCGAGCATATTCAGGAAGGGCTTGAGTGTGTCCGCGAAATCAAATCGTGCACCCGCGAACAGGATTATCTCGCACAGCTGAACGCTAAAATCGACTTTAGCGAAAAGATGCAGACACGCGGCGAACTGCTTATCGGAATATTGGTAAACGTTTCGCAAAGCGTGCTGAAACTCGGAACGGCAAGCGTCATTATAGTAGGCGCAAGCCTGCTCTCCTGCAGCGCGATTGGGATGTTTACCTACCTGATATTTATTCTCGTGGCGTCGCGCATATACGCCCCGATAGAAGAGGTGTTCAATAACCTTATGGCGCTGATTTTCCTTGACGTCCGCATTAACCGTATGAACGAAATGGAAGCTTTGCCGGTGCAGCAAGGAACGACCGATTTTGAGCCTGCCGGATTCGACATTGAGT